>NZ_RZRK01000463.1:0-4999 GCF_003997835.1 Mesorhizobium sp. M7A.F.Ca.CA.004.12.1.1 | reverse complement strand
GTAGGAGACGTTGGCGCGGACGCTCATATGCGGAAACAGCGCGTAGGACTGGAACATCAGATTGACCGGCCGCTTGTTGGGCGGGGTTTTGGCAATGTCGCGGCCGTCGAGCAGGATGCGCCCCTCATTGGGCGTCTCGAAGCCTGCCAGCATGCGCAGCAGCGTGGTCTTGCCGCAGCCCGACGGGCCGAGCAGCGCGAAGAACTCATTCTCGCGGATGTCGAGCGAGATGCCGTCGACGGCGGTCACCCGGCCGAAATTTTTCGACACATGATCGATGGCCAGAAGCGTGCGGGGTTCGCTCATTGGCCTATGATCCCACGGTTGAGCCGCTGCGACAGGGTCAGCGCGGTGATCGAGACCGCCATGACTATGGTCGCCAGCGCGTTGATCTCCGGCGTGATGCCGAAGCGGATCATGGCGTAGATCTGCATCGGCAGCGTCGTCGATGCGCGGCCGGCGCCGGCGGTGAAGAAGGCGATGATGAACTCGTCGACCGAGAGCGTGAAGGCGAGCAGCGCGCCGGCGATCACCGCCGGCGCGATGACCGGCAATGTCACCCGCCTGAACGTGGTGAGCGCGGAGGCGCCGAGATCAGCGGAGGCCTCGACGATCGACCAGTCGAAGCTCTTCAGCCTTGCGCGCACCACCGAGCAGACGAAGGCGAGATTGAAGACGACATGGGCGAGGATGATCGTGTGCAGGCCCATGGTCAGGTTGAGCATGGAGAACAACGACAGCAGCGCGATCGCCAGCACGATGTCGGGAATGATCATCGGCGCGAAGATCAGCGCTTCGAGGCCCTTGCCGTACTGCCGGCGCATCTCGATGCCGATCGCCAGCAGCGTGCCGAGCAATGTTGCGATTGCGGTCGACACCAGCGCCACGATCAGCGTGTTGAGCGCAGCGGACAGGATGGCGCTGTTCGAGGCCAGCGAGGCATACCATTTCAGCGAGAATCCCGACCATGCGGTCGGCAGCCCACCTTCGTTGAAAGACAGCGCCACCAGCACGGCGATCGGGATGTAGAGGAAAGCGAAGACCAGGCTCAGCACGAGCCAGAGCGTGCGCCGCGTGGCGGGGGAGCGCTCAGCCATCGGTGCCTCCGCCGGCTTGCGCGGCGTGGCCCGAGGCGCGATTGGCGGCCAGCGCCTGCGCCATCAGCACCAGAAGCATGATGGCGATCAGCGCCATCGCGAGCGCGGCGCCGAACGGCCAGTCGTTGGCGGTCAGGAACTGGTCGTAGACGAGGTTGCCGATCATCTGGAAGCGGCCGCCGCCGAGCAGCGCGGGCGTGACGAAATTGCCGATCGACAGCACGAAGACAAACACTGCGCCGGCGGCAATGCCCGGCACGGTCAGCGGCAGGATGACACGGCGGAATGTGGTGGCGGCGGAGGCGCCGAGGTCACGCGAGGCCTCGGCGAGTTCCGGGTTGAGGCGCGACAGTGGCGCGTAGCAGGCGAGGATGACGAAGGGCAAATAGTTGTAGACGAGGCCGGCGATGACCGCGCCTTCCGTATAGAGCATCGATGGTGGCTCGCCGGTGTAGCCGAACCAGCGCAACAACTGCGTGATCAGGCCTTCGCGGTTGAGCAGCACGATCCACGCATAGGTGCGGATGAGGTAATTGGACCAGAACGGCAGCACGGCGAAGAACAGGAACACCGGCTGCCACCGGCGCGGGGCGGCTGCGATGGCGTAGGCGGCGGCATAGCCGATCACCACCGCGATCAGGGTGGCGGTGCCGGCGATGCGCGCCGAATTGAGGAAGATGCCGGCATAGAGCGGGTCGAAGACCAGGCCGAAATTCTCCAGCGTGAAGGTGTATTCGATGCCGCCATAGATGCCGCGCCGGAAGAAGGCGAGCGCCAGCACCAGCGCGCACGGCACCACTATCAAGGCGGCGAGCCATGCCAGCGCCGGGGCCATCAGGAGGGAGGAGCGGGAGGGGGTGTATTTCACGGAGGAGCGCCCCCCTCTGGCCTGCCGGCCATCTCCCCCTCAAGGGGGGAGATCAGCAGCTCGAACCTCTCGCTTACATCCAGATATCGAAGATTGGCGAAAGCGACGCCACAGCCAATCTCCCCCCTTGAGGGGGAGATGGCCGGCAGGCCAGAGGGGGGCGACATGGAACGCAAGCTTAATTCCAAGATGCTGTTGGAACAGTCCCTACTGCGCCGCCTTGATCTCGCTGACGATCTTCGAATAGTCGCGCTGGGCGTCGCCGACGTCACGCAACTGCTCGAACTTGACGAGATCGGCCACCGGCATCGCCATGTTGGGGAATTTGGCCAGGAAATCGGCCGGCAGGCTTTCCATGGCTGGCTTGTTCGGCACCTTGTAGTCGATGTTCTGCGCCGCCCAGGCGTGGTTCTTGGCGTCGAGCATGAAGTTGATGAACTGGAAGGCGGCATCCTTGTTGGCGGAGGCCTTCATCACCACCATCGTGTCAACCCAGAGGTCGGAGCCTTCCTTGGGAATGACGTATTTGATCTCTGGCTTTTCGGCGATGCCGTAATTGCACCAGCCGTCCCATGCCTGCACCATCAGCGCCTCGCCGGACACCAGCTTGGAATAGAAGGTGGTGTCGTCATAGGCGAGCAGGGTCTTCTTGGCCGAGATCAGCAGATCCTTGACCTCAGCCATCTTGGCCGGGTCGGTTTCGTTGACCGAATAGCCCTTGTCGAGCTGGCCAGCAGCCAGCAGCCAGCGGTCGGTCGCCAGCATGGTGGTCTTGCCCTTCAATTCGTCGGATGGCGCGAGCAGGTCGCTCCAGCTGGTGGGCGCAACCTTCATCAGGTCCGAACGGTAGCAGAGGCCGGTCGTGCCCCAGGTGTAGGGCACCGAGAATGCATTGCCGGCATCGTGCGGCAGCTTGGTTGCCTCGGGATAGAGATTGGTGAGGTTCGGGATCTTGGCGTGGTCGATCGGCTCGGTCAGGCCGAGCTTGTTCAGCACCTCGGCGAAGGGCGAAGAAACGAAGACCACGTCATAGCCCTTGCCGCCGGCGGCGATGAGCTTGCCCATGATCTCTTCATTGGTGGCGTGCACCACCACTTCGCCCGACACGCCGGTGGCGGTCTTGAAGGCGGCCATGGCGTCAGGCGCCATGTAGCCGTCCCAGTTGGAAATGACGAGGTCGGCAGCCGTCGCCGGCGCGGACAGCGCCAAGGCCAGGCCAAGTGCGATCGAAGATGTTTTCAGCGCACGGCGCCGCAGGCTGGTAGCGGTCATGACAGACTCCCATTTCGGTTGATCGTCGAATTGCATTCGCCGGACCAACGCCTGCGACCCTTGCCGCTGCCTCGATCCCGTTCCCTCGGTCTTTTTCTCGCCGATTGCCCTGACAGTACTATTGCAGAAAAAAGTACGTCAATCCATAATTTGCTAAGCGATCGTGGAATCTGGCCGATTGCGTCCGTGCGGGCGATCGGTCAGATCAATGCGGTCATGTCGTTTTCCACGAGACCAGTCATGCAAGCCGCAGCCCGACGACCTCGCACCAACCACCTCGATCTGGCGCAGCGCATCCTGGATGTGGCGCGGCAGCGCGGTTTTGAGCCCGGCGCACGCTTGCCGGAGCAGCAGATCGCTTCGTTGTGCAATGTCTCGCGCACGCCGGTGCGGGCGGCTCTCGGCCTGCTCGCTGAACGGGGTGTCGTGCGCTGGGAGGCAGATTCCGGTTATCACCTGGCCATCGACCTCACCGCGCAGGCTTCAGTCGCCACGGAACTGCCCGCCGCCGAGGAGGACGAGTTGGCCGAGGCGATCCTGCGCGACCGGTCGGCGCGTCGGCTGGACCAGACGGTGACCGTCGCGGGGCTGATACGGCGCTACAGTGCCGAGCGCAAGACGGTACTAAAAGCACTTAACAAACTGACCGAAGAGAATTTGTTGGACCGAGCGCCTGGCCAGTCCTGGCTGTTTCGGCGCACGCCCGACGATCCAGAGGCGCAAGGCGACAGCTATGAGTTCCGCTTGCTGCTGGAACCCGCGGCCATCCTGACGCCGGGCTTCCGGCTGGACGGCGCGCGGGCGGCGACGTTGCGCCAGGCTATGGAAGCGCTGGTGGCGCTGCCGGACGCCGCATTCGATACACGCGAGTTCCAGCGGCTGGACATCGATTTTCACGGCATGCTCGCTGAGGGCTGCGCCAACCGCTTCGTTGCTGATGCGCTGGCCGATCATCTCAGGCTGCGCCGGCTGCCGGGCATCTATGCCGGCGTCAACGTCTTCCGCCTGCGGCAATCGCTGCGCGAACACCTTGTTATACTCGACCATCTTGAAAGCCTGCAGTATGAGGTGGCGGCCGATCTGCTTCGTATCCACCTGCGGCTTTCCCGCAACCAGCGACCGCAGGCGGCCAGTCGCGGGGCGCCCGCCCTGTTCGGCATGATCAGCCGGCCGGAATGACGAGGAATAATTGACGCGTAAAGCCAGCCCGACCATCGCGCTGTTTCCCGAAGCCAGTTTCGGCGCGGCGTTGAATTGCGTCGGCATCGCGCAGGCATTGCGTGCCAAGGGAGCCCGGCCCGTCTTCATTTGCCATGCCGGCTTTTCCGGCGTCTTTGCCGACTATGGTTTCCAGGAATACCAGCTGCCGACCGACGAGCCGCTGAGCGACAGCGAACGCCAGAGCTATTGGCAGGCCTTCGTGCGCCGGCACCTGCCGCATTTCCGGCTGAGCCCGATCGACCAGCTGGAAACCTATGTCGCGCCGACCTGGCAGGCCATCGTCGACACTGCGGTCAATGCCGAGGCGCCGCTGCGCCAATTGCTGGCGCGGCTGAAGCCGGACGCGGTGGTGCTCGACAATGTCATCATGTTCCCGGCGATATCAGCCGCCGGCTGTCCCTGGGTGCGTGTCGTCTCCTGCGCCGAGACCGAGCTGCCGGACACCAATGTGCCGCCCTACCTGTCGGGGCTTGGTGCGGATGACCCGCAACGCGCGGCGTTCGAGGCAAGGTATCTGGCGGCTTGCGCGCCCGCACATGAC
>NZ_RZRK01000462.1:0-5002 GCF_003997835.1 Mesorhizobium sp. M7A.F.Ca.CA.004.12.1.1 | reverse complement strand
GCCTTTATTTCGGTGTCGAGCTGACGGCGGACGGTGACGAGGCGCTGGCCGCCACCAAGACATCGGCGGTCGTCGAAGCCATGCGCGAGGACGGCGTGCTGATCTCGTCCTGCGGTCCGCGCGGCAATGTGCTGAAGATCAGGCCGCCACTGCCGTTTGCCAGGGACAATGCCGAGCAACTGGCCGAGACGCTCGATCGCGCGCTGTCGAACTGGTGATCGGGCCGATCGCATGCTGAAGCTCGAACATCAAACCCTGAATGACCGCGCTTATGGCGCGCTCAAGCAGGAGTTGATTTCAGGCGGCTTCAGCCCGGGGCAGACGCTGGTTATACGCAAGCTCGCCGAGACGTTCGGCATCTCGACCACGCCAATCCGCGAGGCGCTGCAGCGGCTTGTCGCCGAGCGACTGCTCGAGATGCAGAACAACCGCTCGGTCATCGTGCCGTTGCTGTCCGCGCCTGCCTTCGAGGAACTGACGCGCATCCGTATCGCCGTCGAGGGACTGGCGGGCGAGATGGCGGCGACCAGGATGAGCGAAAGCGGACTGGCTGACATACAGGCGACGCTCGCCGGCATGCAGCGTGCCATCGAGGCCAGCGACGCCAGGGCCTATCTCTCGTTGAACGAGGCGTTCCACTTCGCCATCTACCAGCATGCCGGCGCGCCGATCCTTTTGAACATGATCCGCGACCTCTGGGGGCGGGTTGGGCCTTATCTCAAGCTGCTGATGCAGGCCGATCGCTACATCCCGCACTCCAACGACGCGCATCGCAAGATCGTCGCCGCACTGGAGCAGCGCAGCGGCCCCACTGTGCGGGTCTTCATAGAAGAGGACATCGCGATGGCGGCCGCCGTGCTGTCGGCAAACCTTGACGCTGCCAGGTAGCCGTCGGCCTAGCTCGTCCCGTCCAGCCGGTCGCGCAGCATGCTCCAGCCGAGCAGCATGTTGGGCGCGTGCCGCAGCAAGGCATGGAACGGGATTGGCGCCGGCGACGCAAAGGGCAGCGGCAGGTCGCGGGCCTCGGTTCCAGAGGCCCAGTCCGCCAGCACCTTGCCCATCGCCGTGGTCATCGCGATGCCGCGGCCGTTGCAGGCGCGTCCGGCGATCAGGCCCGGACCGAGGTCGATCAGGTGCGGCAGGAAATCCGGTTCAACCGCTGCCATTCCCGACCAGCTGTAGGCAAGCGGCGGCAGGTCGGGCAGACCGAGATGCCGACCAAGCCTTCGCCAAATCGTCTGCGGTACGCGCGTGTCGGCACCAGCGCCAAGGATGTTCATGCCGCCGCTGATCAGCCGGTTTTCGGCGTCGAAGCGGAAGGTGAACAGATTGCGTCTGGTGTCACCGACGCCTTGCCCGCCGGGAAGCAACCGGCTGCGTACTTCACGGGGCAATGGCGCTGTCGCGATCTGGAAGACTTTCAGCGGGAAATAGGTTCGCTGCAATGACGGATTGAGGGACCAGCCATAGGCGTTGGTGGCGATCAGCACCTTGCCGGCGCGTACTGAGCCAGATGGGGTTTTCAGCATCCAGCCATCGGCTATGCGATCAACCGAGGCGACGCGCGTCTGCTCGAAGACCTTCGCGCCGGCTTTCTCCGCCGCATCGGCAAGCCCGCGCGCATAGGCGACCGGATTGAGCACGCCGCCGCAACGATCCATCCAGCCGCCGGCATAGCCCGGCACGCCCGTCAGGGCTTCGATTTCCTGCCGATCCAATGTGACTGCCGGCCGGCCAAGCTGTGCCCATTGCCCGGCACGTGACTTGACCTTCTCGAAGGCGGCAGGCGAATGCGCAGGCTGGATCCATCCGTTCTGCACGGCGTCGCAGTCGATGCCGTGCTGCCGGATCAGGCGGAAAACCAGGTCGGCGCTGCCGGCGGCGAAATCGATCAGCCTTTCGCCGCGCGACGGTCCGAGATGGGCCAGTATGTCGACTGGATCCATTTTGGCGAAGTTCGGCACGACAAAGCCCGCATTCCTGCCGGTCGCACCCCAGGCGATGAATTCGGCTTCGAGAACGGCGACGGAAAGGCCTTTCCCCGCCGCGTGCAGCGCGGTGGAAAGACCGGAAAAGCCACCGCCGACGATGGCCAGGTCGACAGCGAGCCCGCTCTGCAGCGCCGGCCGCTCGCGGCGGTTGCGGCTGACGGCATGCCACAGCGAAGCGCCATGCGTTTCCCGCCGAACCGTGGCATTCATGACGGCGAAATGCTCCTGGCCGTCGCCGCCTTCGCCCGCTTATCTAACCAGGACCGCCGCGGTCTGTCGCCGAATAGGCCGTTCGGCCGGATCAGCAGTATGACGCAGAGCATGACGCCGATGGCGGCGATCTGCAGCGCGGCGGCGCGAGCCTGCTGTTCCGGCGGGAAGAGGATGCTGGTCAGCGTGCCCGATCCGGCCCATATCGCCCACACCAGGATGCTGCCGATGACGGCGCCGAGATTGCTGCCGGAACCGCCGACGATCAGCATCACCCAGACCTGGAAGGTCAGGATCGGCAGATAATTGTCCGGCGCGATGAAGCCGGTGAAATGCGCCTGCAGCGCGCCGGCCAGCGCCATGATGGCGCCGCCGACGGCAAAGGCCTGGACGCGGTAGAAACGCGCGCTCTTGCCAAGCGAGATCGCCGCCCGCTCATCCTCGCGCAACGCCTTCAAGACCCGCCCCCACGGGCTGCGCGACAAATGTTCCAAGGCGAGATAGGCGATCAGCGTCACCACCGAGACCACGCCAAGGTTGGACAGGTTGAACAGCAGCGGCGTCTCGGCAAGGCTGCCGAAGGGGCGCGGAATAAAACCGATGCCGAACGGGCCGCCGGTCAGTTTCTGCGCGTTGAGCGCGACCAGTTGCACGACGACGGCGACGCCGAAGGTGGTGATCGCCAGATAGTCGGATTTCAGCCGCAGCGTTGCCATGCCGGTAAGCGCTGCAGCGATGCCGCCGACGACCATGGCGCCCGCCCAGCCGACAAGGATCGGCAGGCCGAAGCCGCCCAGCCGCGCGGCATCGTCCGGTGTGGTCAGCAGCGCCGATGTGTAGGCGCCGATGGCGACGAAGCCGGCGAGGCCGACATTGAACAGCCCGGTCAGGCCCCACTGCAAATTGAGCCCTAGCGTGACCAGCGAGAAGATCAGCGCTGTGGTCAGGAAGAAGGCGCCGTAGCCGAGCAGGTCCATCAGCGTTCCCTCACACCAAACAGGCCGATCGGCCGCACGAACAGCACCGCCATCAGGATGATGAAGGAAACGGCGGCGCGCCACTCGGCGCCGATCAACTGCACCGCACCAGCCTCGGCGAGCCCGATGATCAGGCCGCCGAGCACCGCACCGGGAATGCTGCCGATGCCGCCGAGAATGGCGGCGGCGAACATCGGCAGCAGCATGTCGAAGCCCATGAACGGGCGGATCTGCACCAGAATGCCGATCATCACGCCGGCGACGCAGGCGAGAGCGCCGCCGATGACCCAGGTGACGCGCACCACGCTGGCGACATCGATGCCGACGATGCGGGCCAGCGCCGCGTTCTGGCTCAAGGCCTGCATCGAGCGGCCGGTCTGCGTGCGCGTTATCAACAGATGCACGCCGAGCACCAGCACCGCGGTCAGCAGCAAAAGCGCGATCTGGTCGGGTGTGATGCGGATGCCGAAGCCGATCGGCATGGCGATCTGGATCGCGCGGCTGAAATAGGTCGGCCGCGAGGTGAAGGTGAATTCGAGCAGGCTTCTCAGCGCCATCGAGGCGCCGAAGCTCGCCATCACCACGATGATCGCCTGGCCTTGCGAGCGAAGCCGCGAAAACAGCACCTTGTCGAGCAGCAGCGCCAAGAGCGCGGTGAAGGCCATGCCGATAACGAGCGCAACAATGAGCGGCCAGCCGAAGGACAGCGGTGCGATCGGCGCCACCTTGCCTACTGTCGCACCGATGGCGCTGACGACGGCCAGCGTCGCATAGGTGCCCCATGCCATGAAGTCGCCATGGGCGAAGTTCGAGAAGCGCAGGATCGAATAGGTAAGCGTCACGCCGATGGCGCCGAGGCCGATCATCGAACCCGTCAGCAATCCGTCGACGACAAATTGCAGGCTCATGCCTCACCTCCTTTCCCTGCCTTAGATGGGCGCTGGCCGAGATAGAGTTCGGCGACCACCGGATCGTTCCACAATTCGGAGGCGATGCCCTCGTGCCGGTCCTTGCCTTCGACCAGGACATAGGCGCGGTCGCCGATGGCGAGCGCCGCCTTGGCATTCTGTTCGACCAGCAGGATGGTGACGCCGGACTTGCGGATGCCGGCCAGCATCTCGAACACCATCGAGACGAATTTCGGCGACAGGCCGGCCGACGGCTCGTCCAGCACCAGCACTCTGGGGTGGACGATCAGCGCCCGTGCGACAGCGAGCATCTGCCGCTGTCCGCCCGACAAATTGCCGGCGGCGGTGCGGCGCTGGCGGACGAGGTCTGGGAAGGCGGCATACATCTCCCCGATGCGGGCAGGGATTTCGCGCCGCTCGAGGACGCCGCAGCCGACCCTGAGATTGTCCTCGACCGACATCAGCGGGAAGATGTTTTCGGTCTGCGGCACGAAGGCCAGTCCAAGCCGCACCATGGTGTGGGCAGGCGCAGCGGTGATGTCCTTGCCGTCCAGAAACACCGTGCCACCGGTGATCGGGACGAGGCCGGCGATGGCCTTGATGAAGCTCGACTTGCCGGCGCCGTTGGGGCCCAGCACGACGACGATCTCGCCTTTTTTGACAGTGATCGAGGCGCCGCGCACGATCGGCACGCCGGGCTCGTAACCGGCTTCGAGGTCGCGGACTTCGAGGACGATCTCGCTCATGCCGCGCCTCCGAGATAGGCCTCGATGACACGTGGGTCGCGAGCGACTTCTTCGGCCGTGCCTTCGCTGAGCAGCTGGCCGCTCGCCATGACGAGGACGCGATGGCAAAGCCGCGTCACCATATCGATATTGTGCTCGATCAGCAGGAAGGTGATGCCACGCGCGTTGAT
>NZ_RZRK01000461.1:0-5016 GCF_003997835.1 Mesorhizobium sp. M7A.F.Ca.CA.004.12.1.1 | reverse complement strand
ATGGCGCTGGCGCGAAAACTCCTCGTCATTCTCAATGCAAAAGCACGCGATGCGCGCATGGAGTTCGCCAATGCAACTTGACACCACAGATAGTCGCTCATTGCCCTGCCGGGCATTTCTCCCCGTATAGGGACGGGGAGAAAGACGCCGTCATGGACGGTTTCGCCAATTTTCAACGCAGCAGAACGAGCGCCGAGGTTGCGGCCATCTCCCTTCTCCCCGTCACTATACGGGGAGAAGGTGCCGGCAGGCGGATGAGGGGCAGCGCAAGCAGTTGGCCGTTGGCCCTCGCCAGTCCTCTTACGTGTTCATCGAATCGAAGAAATCGGCATTGGTCTTGGTCTGCTTGAGCTTGTCGATCAGGAACTCGATTGCGTCGGTGGTGCCCATCGGCGCCAGGATGCGGCGCAGCACGAAGATCTTCTGCAGATCCTGCTTGGAAACCAGCAGGTCTTCCTTGCGGGTGCCGGACTTCAAGATGTCCATGGCCGGATAGATGCGCTTGTCGGCCACCTTGCGGTCGAGCTGGATTTCGCAGTTGCCGGTGCCCTTGAACTCTTCGAAGATGACTTCGTCCATGCGGCTGCCGGTATCGATCAGCGCGGTGGCGATGATGGTCAGCGAACCGCCTTCCTCGATGTTGCGGGCGGCGCCGAAGAAGCGCTTCGGCCGCTGCAGCGCGTTGGCGTCGACACCACCGGTCAGCACCTTGCCGGATGACGGCACGACGGTGTTGTAGGCGCGGCCGAGACGAGTGATCGAATCGAGCAGGATGACGACGTCGCGGCCATGCTCGACCAGGCGCTTGGCCTTCTCGATGACCATTTCGGCGACCTGCACGTGGCGCACCGCCGGCTCGTCGAAGGTCGAGGAGATCACCTCGCCCTTCACCGAGCGCTGCATGTCGGTCACTTCTTCCGGCCGCTCGTCGATCAGCAGCACGATCAGATAGCATTCCGGATGGTTGGCGGTGATCGAGTGGGCGATGTTCTGCATGAGAACCGTCTTGCCGGTACGCGGCTGCGCGTTGATCAGAGCGCGCTGCCCCTTGCCGATCGGCGCGACCAGGTCGATCACACGCGGCGAGATGTCCTTGGTGGTCGCATTCTCGATCTCCATCTTCAGCCGCTTGGTGGGATAGAGCGGCGTCAGATTGTCGAAGTGGATCTTGTGACGGATCTTTTCGGGATCGTCGAAATTGATGGTGTTGACCTTGAGCAGCGCGAAATAGCGCTCGCCCTCTTTCGGGCTGCGGATCGGCCCTTCGACCGTATCGCCGGTCTTCAGCGAAAAGCGCCGGATCTGCGACGGCGAAATATAGATGTCGTCGGGACCTGGCAGATAATTGGCGTTGGCGGAGCGCAGGAAGCCGAAACCATCCTGCAGCACCTCGACCACGCCATCACCGATGATCTCGATCTCCTGGGCGGCCAGCTTCTTCAGGATCGCAAACATCAGCTCCTGCTTGCGCATGACGCTGGCGTTTTCGACCTCGAGCGATTCGGCATAGGCGATCAGCTCTGGCGGTTTCTTGTTCTTGAACTCGGCGAGTTTCATTTCTTGCATAGACGGACCTTGAATAGATGGAGTCTGGGTAGGCTTTGGGAAAAATATCGGCGGGATGCGACAAATGCCGGGCGCGGCCGAAAACAATGAGGGGCGGCGCATGACGGGAAGGAAGACCCGTCTTTTATCGTCGGTCGGGTGAAAGAGCAAGCTGCGTTTTGCGTGACCTATGAAGGCTTGAAACGCATCACTGCCCGTCGTTGTCTCCTGGCCGTTTTTGAGCAGCATGCATCAGAACGGCTTGACCACCACCAGGATGACGATTGCGATCATCAGCAATGTGGGGATCTCGTTGACCATCCGCCAGTGCCTGGCCGGTTTTTCATTGCGGTCCTCGGCGAATTTGCGCACCGCGCCCGCGAGATAGCCATGCATGGCGGACAGCAAAAGCACCGCACCGATCTTGGCATGCAGCCAGCCGCCCTGGAAACCAAAACCCTTCCAGGCGAGCCACAGGCCGAACACCCAGGTGACGATCATCGCCGGGTTGATGATGCCGCGCAGCAGGCGCCGCTCCATCACCTTGAAGGTCTCCGATTGCACCGAGCCCTTCTCGGCATCGGCGTGATAGACCAGCAGCCGCGGCAGATAGAGCATGCCCGCCATCCATGAGATGACGGCGAGGATATGGATCGCCTTTGCCCAGAGATAGAAGCTGTCGGGTGCCGCGAAATACAAAAGCGCGGTGAGAACGACCAGCACCGCGATACCTGACATCATCCGCATCATCGCCTGACCGGTGCTGTTCGTGTTTTTCATCTCAGCCATCAGCGTGTCGCGCTCCGCACCTGTTTCACCATCGCCTCGACATGGGCGATCGGCGTCTCCGGCGTGATGCCATGACCGAGATTGAAGATCAGCGGTCCGTCTCCCAGCGCTCCCAGGATCGCCTCGACGCCGTCGGATAGCGCCTTGCCGCCAGCCACGAGCCGCAAGGGATCGAGATTGCCCTGAACCGCACCCGAGCGCTGCAATTCCTTCGCCGCGATCAGGGGTACCGTCCAGTCGATCCCTAGCGCCGTCACGCCGGTCTTCTGTCGATATGTCCGGTAGCGCGAACCGGCACCCTTGGGAAAACCGATGATCGGAACATCGGGATGAACCGCCCGCACCCGGCCAACGATCTCGGCCATCGGCTGAACGCAGAACAGGTCGAAACTCTCATCGTCCAGCACGCCGGACCAGGAATCGAATATCTGCACCACATCCGCACCCGCCTCGATCTGGCGGATGAGATAGGCGGCCGAATGTTCGGCAAGCACCTTCAGCAATCGTTGAAAGGCCACCGGTTCGCGATAGGCAAAAAGCCGCGCCGGCGCCTGGTCGGGCGTGCCATGACCGGCGATCATGTAGGTCGCCACCGTCCACGGCGCGCCGCAGAAGCCGATCAGGGTTGTCTCTTCGGGCAGTTTGGCCCGCAACCGGCGAACCGTCTCATAGACCGGTTCGAGATTCACGTGAAACACCTCGCCTTCCAGAGCCAAAATCTCCGGCGCGGTGATCGGCGTCAGCAGCGGCCCTCTGCCCTCTTCGAAGCGGACGTCACGGCCAAGCGCATGCGGAACGACAAGGATATCGGAAAACAGGATCGAGGCATCGAAGCCGAAGCGCTCGATCGGCTGCAAGGCCACTTCGACCGCAAGGTCTGGATCATAGCAGAGGTCCAGGAACGAGCCCGCGCGTCTGCGTGTCTCCCGATACTCCGGCAGGTAGCGTCCGGCCTGACGCATCATCCAGAGCGGAGGCGGAAAATGGGCCTTGCCCCTGAGGACATCCAGCATGATCCGGTTCTGGGGCATCGAGCGCTCGCTTCTCCCAGCCTCTTCTATAATCAAAGATTCTTATATCTAAGATTCTTCTGATTCTAAGAGTCTGTTGGTTCTGGTGGTTGCCACCTGTCCCGCTTTGCCCCGGAAAACACCAGCCAACATATTGTCGCGTGCTTCTTTTTCCCAGATGTAGGGTTCTGGGGATAGATCGGAATCGATCAAGCGAGTCAAAGTGTTAGGCACAGTGGTGAAAAGCAGGTCCTGTGGACGGACCGCAGTCGAAAAAAGCCGTCCCCAAACTTGTCCCCAGTCGCCCGACGAAGCTGACAGCGCATCGAATTGTGGACAAACTGCCATCTGATACAGTCGCCTCCGACAGGCCCGTCTTTTCATCCCGCTTTATCCACAGAAGCCCACAGCCCCAGGTGACCCCCTGTGAACAAACCCCAGAGCTTCTTCCACCTGCACCTGATTTCCGACGCGACCGGCGAAACGCTGCTCGCCGCCGGCCGGGCAGCTTCGGCGCAGTACAAGGACGCGCGCGCCATCGAGCATATCTATCCGCTGATCCGCACCGAAAAGCAGGTGGCGAAGGTGTTCGAGGACATCGAGGAGGAACCGGGCATCATCCTCTATACGGTCGTCGACCAGAAGCTGGCGCGCGGCATCGACGAGCGCTGCGCGGCCATGGGCCTGCCCTGTGTGTCGGTGCTGGAGCCGGTGCTGACCGTGTTCCAGTCCTATCTCGGCACCCCGGCCGGCCGCCGCGTCGGTGCCCAGCATGTTCTCGACGCTGAATATTTCCGCCGCATCGATGCGCTCAATTTCACCATGGACCATGATGACGGCCAGTTGCCGCTCAACATGGACGATGCCGATGTCGTGCTGATCGGCATTTCGCGCACGTCGAAGACGCCGACCAGCATCTATCTCGCCAACCGCGGCATCAAGACCGCCAACATCCCGATCGTGCTTGGCGTGCCGGTGCCGGAAAGCCTGGTTGCCGCCAGCAAGCCGCTGATCGTCGGGCTAATCGCCACCGCCGAGCGCATCTCGCATGTCCGGCAAAACCGCATCCTCGGCAACAGCAGTTCGTATGAGGCATCGGATTATGTCGACCGCGCGGCGATCAGCGAAGAGCTAGCCTACGCCCGCAAGATCTGCACGCGCCATGGCTGGCCGATGATCGACGTCAGCCGCCGCTCGATCGAGGAAACGGCGGCGGCCATCGTTGCCCTGCGGGGGAAGACGCGCTAGGGCGTCGATATTCAGGTGATGCCGGCCTGCAAATGGCGGTTTCCTGCGCTTCCGGTGCTCACGTACTTTAAGTACGCTCCGCTCCGGTTCTCGGAAGCCACCATTTTCGACTCGGCCTGACCTGAATCTCAACACCCTAGTCGGTGCCAGAAAACCAGGCGTACAAACCATGACCGAAAAACTCATCCTCGCTTCCGGCAGTCCGTTCCGCAAGGCGATGCTCGTCAATGCCGGCGTCGATGTCGAGGCGGTGCCGGCCGATGTCGACGAGCGCGCGCTCGAGGGGCCTTTGCAGGATAGCGGCGTCTCGCCCGAGGATGTCGCCCTGGTGCTGGCCGAGGCCAAGGCCACAGAAGTGAGCGAGCGCAGGCCGAGCACCAGGGCGCCCGGCCTGCGCTCGCTCACTTCTGTGGCCTTGGCCTCG
>NZ_RZRK01000460.1:0-5050 GCF_003997835.1 Mesorhizobium sp. M7A.F.Ca.CA.004.12.1.1 | reverse complement strand
GTCCCCACCCCGTCTCACGATCTTTGCGAAGCAAAGTTCGTGAGACGGGGTGGGGACAGCGCCGCACCCCCACCCCGCTCCGCTTCGCGGATCGACCCTCCCCACAAGGGGGAGGGTAAACTCACTCCACCGGCCGGTCCGCCGGATAGGGCGTCTTGACCAGGATCGCCATGCCGATGCCCAGGAACAGCACGATCACCGCCATGCCGAGCCGCGCTGAGCCGCTGGCCAGGGTGACGGACGCGACCATGAACGGCGCCAGGAAACTGGTCGCCCGCCCGGCCAGTGCATAAATGCCGAAATAGCGGCCGGATTCTGCCGCCGTGACGCTGCGCGCCATGTAGGATCGCGACGACGCCTGCACCGGCCCGAAAGCCACACCGATCAACAGGCCGAAGAAGATGTAGGCTTTTTCCGCTGCCGTGCCGAACAGGCCGCCCCTGTCCGGCCCAGGCATCATCCAGAGGCCGAACAACGTGTAGCCCGGCCCGGTCGAGACGATGCCGATCGTGGCGATGCTGAGCAGGACCAGCGAGATCATGACGATGGTTTTTGAGCCAAGCGCCGTATCGAGACGGGCTGCAACCAGGCAGCCGAAGATGGCGACGACGTTGAGAATGATGCCGAAAATACCGATCTCGGTGATCGACCAGTGGAACATCGCAGCGGCGAAGGTGCCACCCAACGCCAGCAGCGCGTTGACGCCGTCCTGATAGATCATGCGGGCTACCAGGAAGCGGAAGATGCCGCTGCGCTTGCGCACCTCACCCAGTGTCACTTTCAGCTCCGCCAACCCCTCTCGGACAGCCGGACCGATCGGCAGGCCCTTGATGGCGTCGGGGGTGAAAAAGAACATCGGCAGGATGAACAGGAAGTACCAGCCGGCTGACAAAGGCCCGGTTGCGCGCGCGTCCTCGCCGAGCTTCGGGTCGAGCCCGAAGAGCGGGTCGATGCCGATGATCGTCTTGCCGGTCTCAGGCGAACCGGCCAGGCAGGCGACGACGAAGATCAGCACGATCATGCCGCCGAGATAGCCAAGCCCCCAGGCCATGTTGGAAATCCGGCCGATCTCGCTCTTCGGCACCAGGCGCGGCATCATCGAATCGTTGAACACGGTCGAAAACTCCGCCGCCACCGACGCCAGCGAAAAGAACAGCACGACCAGGAAAAGGTTCGAACCGGGGGCCGCGAACCAAAGCATGCAAAGGCAGGTGACCTTGACCGCGGCAAAGAATGCGATCCACGGCTTGCGCGGTCCGGTCTGGTCGGCGATCGAGCCGAGTATCGGCGACAGCACTGCAATGACAAGGCCGGCCGCAGCAATGCCGTAGCCCCAGGCCGCCTGCCCGGTTTCCGGATCGCTCGCCATCCGCGACACGAAATAAGGCCCGAAGATGAAGGTGGTGACGACGGTGAAGAACGGCTGCGCCGCCCAGTCGAACAACATCCATCCCCAGATGCCGCGCCCGGACGCACGCTGCACTGTTTCTACCGTCATGATGATCCCCCGGCACCGGTTCCGTGTCGGGCGCCATGTCTGCATGTTTCATGCGCTCATGCAATGAACCAAGCTTGGTGTGCCGTCCCTTGCCCCTGCCGCGCGTTCACTGTTCGAAAGCCAAGCAATTGGCTTTCGTCCGCGACGCGGACCAAGCCCTTATTTTTTCTCGTGAGGGAAGTCGGACCGAAGGTCTGGCGCCGCCCTCCACCCCCTGCTTCGCGGCGATTGCCGCCGGCGCGAATTTCTTGATTATTAAGTTGACTCTTTTTGTCCGGTTTGACTAATTGCGCTCGCGCAGGGCCGGAAAGTCGCCGGTCGAACGGCTCGATATGGTCTGACAGGGAATAAGAGATGACGATTGGTCGACAGGCATTGCCGCGCACTCAGGTAAGGCGATTGATTGCGAGCAGTGCCTTGATAGCGGCATCTTTTGGAGCGGTGGGGGCCGGCCGGGCCCAGGAGGTTTCGCCGGACGATGCAACTCAACTGGAAACCATCGTCGTCACCGGCAAGTCGGACCGCCTTGTCGGGCCCGATCAAACGATCGTCGCCGAGGATACGGCGACCGCCACCAAGACCGATACGCCGATCGTCGACGTTCCCGCCTCGGTTTCAGTGGTAACCCAGAAGGAACTGGAGGCGCGCCATGTCGAAAGCCTGCAGCAGGCCGTGGCCTACACATCCAGCGTCCTCACCGACGAGTTCGGCAACGATGACCGATACGACTATATTCGCATCCGCGGTTTCGACCAGACATCGCTCGGTACCTATCGCGATGGTCTCACGGCGCGCATCCCCGCCTGGTTCACGGCCAGCCGTCTCGAGCCTTACGGACTTCAGCGCGTGGAGGTCCTGAAGGGATCGACATCGACGCTTTTTGGTCTCAACGGCCCTGGCGGGCTGGTCAATGCCATCACCAAGCGGCCGCTGGACCAGAAGCAGGGGGAGATTTACACGTCCTATGGCGACGGTACCAAGGAGGTTGGCGTTGATTTTGGCGGGCCAATCGACCCCGATGGCGTGTGGACCTATCGGCTCACAGGGCTGGCCAAGGATGGCGATCAAGGATGGGATTATTCCAACGACGATCGGCTTTACATCGCGCCCGCGTTGACCATCAAGCCCGAGGAAGGAACGTCGCTCACCATCCTGACTGACTATTACAAGCGAGATGGCACAGGCGCACGCGGCACCCCGGCTGGCGGCAATATCGACATCGGCACATTCCTGGGCGAGCCGGATTTCAACCGCTTCAACACGGAGCAGGTCGATATCGGCTACCAGTTCGAGCACGAGTTCAACGAGAACCTCACCTTGCGCTCCAATGCCCGCTACACGCATTTGAGCCTCGACTACGCCGAGGTCTACGGCGCGTCGCTTGACCCCACGGCGGACCGCACGGCATTTTCCGTCGATGGCCTGTCCAACCGCTATGCCTTCGACAATCAGTTGCAATACGATACGGGCTGGGGCGGGATCGACAGCAAGACGCTTGTCGGCGTCGACTACGCCAACGACAACACCCGTGAAAACATTCTCTTCGGCACCGCCGGTCCCATCGACATCGACAATCCGGCCTATTGCGGTCTGTCCTGCATCAATCTCGGCCCCTACGTGAACTGGCGGGTCAAGCAACAGGCAGTCGGTGTCTATGCCCAGGAGCAATTGACGTTTGACGACCGCTGGATCGTCACCCTGGGTGGGCGCTGGGACCGCGTGCATACGACGGCGGACTATCTCGACTCGGGAACGCAGGACGACGACACGGCATCCGCCTTCACCAAGCGCGCCGGCCTGACCTACAAATTCACTCCGAACCTCGCGGTCTACGCCAACTATTCGGAAAGCTTCCAGCCGCTCGTGGCGCCAAGCGGCAACGGATATGCGGTCTCGGGTTCGCTGAAGCCTCAAGAGGGCAGGCAGTATGAGGCAGGTATCAAGTACAAGCCCGACGGCTTCGACGGCCTGTTCACGGCCGCGGTCTTCGACCTTACCCAAACCAATGTTCCCACCTATGTCACGCCTGTTGTCCAGCAGCAGATCGGCAAGGTTGGCGTCCGCGGCATCGAACTCGAGGGCAAGGCCGCCATTGCGGAAAACCTGAACCTGACGCTTGCCTATTCCTACTGGGATGCCGAGATCCTGGAAGACGGTATTGGAGGAAATGCCGGCAATCGGCCGCAGCGTGTCCCTCGCCACCTGGCTTCGGCCTGGGTTGATTATACGCTACCCGAGGAGGGACGGCGTGGCGACCTGACCATCGGCGGAGGCGTGCGCTATATCGGACAAACCTACGGGGATGACGCGAACACGACTTCGATTGGCGGCTACGCACTGGTGGATGCGGCGATCAGCTACAAGATGACCAAGGACGTGACGTTGGCCCTGAACGCAACGAACCTGTTCGACCGGAAGTATTTGACAACCAGCTATTACGGAACCGAATTTTACGGCGACCGGCTGAAGATCGTCGGCACGCTCAAACATTCCTGGTGAGCTTTTTGAACGCCGGTTTCGAAGCGGATGGCATTCGAAAAGAGCCACACGCATCCGGTAATGCGTGTGGTGATCGTCGGCGGTTCACATCCCCGTCAGATCGCTCATCAGCCCCGACGCCACCGACAGCCGCGACACGGTGATGTCGCCGCCCTCGGTCAGCGCCTGCAGCCGCTCGCGGATGCGCGCCACCCGCTCGCCGCCGGCGTCCAGCCAGGCAACCACCGGATCGGCCGTCTTGGCGTGGCCGGTGAGTGCCGCCACCGCGATGCCGCGCCGTGCCGCGCCGATCGTGTCGGTGGCGCGCGACAGTGCCAGCTGATCATAGTAGTCCGAAGGCGTGATCGAGCGTGCGGCGTCCTCGACACGCGGGATGCGGAAGGCATCGCTGACGGCGAAGAACGCCTTGGCCGCGGCGACGATATCGGCGCCGGCGGTGCGCGCCGTCAGCGCGATGTCGGGGATAAGTTCCGCCACCTCGCTCAGCGCCAGTTGCCCGGCCAGCCCTTCCGGCGCGCCGCTCTTGAACAGCCCGTGCCGCTTCTCCTCGATGCGCTCGCGCGAGAAAGCCGGCAGCAGCGCAACGAGCTTCGGTTCCAGCGCCTTGCGTGCTTCCTGCAGCTCGGCGATGCGCTGGCCGAGGGGTGCCGTGCCGGCATCGTTCTTGAGATACCAGCCGCTGGTCACGTAGATCAGCCGGCTGACCATCTGATAGAGATCGAGCTGCACCTGGCCGTCGATCTGGTTGTCGAGCGCGTCGATCTCGCGATAGAGCGCCGGCAAGGCAAAACCGTCGCGCACCATCGCGAAGGTCCGCACCACGTCGGCGGCGGTGCGCCCCGTGGCTTCCTGCAGCCGGTTGACGAAGGACGGGCCGCCGCGATTGACCAGGTCGTTGGCGACGACCCGTGTGATGATCTCGCGGCGCAGCCGGTGGCCATGGATCTCTGTGGCGTATTTCTTCGCCATCCGGTCGGGAAAATAGCCCATCAGGTCGCGGTCGAAATGCGCGTCATCAGGCACGTCGCTGGCGACGATGTCGGAAAACAGCAC
>NZ_RZRK01000045.1:0-15504 GCF_003997835.1 Mesorhizobium sp. M7A.F.Ca.CA.004.12.1.1 | reverse complement strand
CTGCTAGACGCCACGCTCGGCATGATCTCGATCGAGCAGAACGCCATCATCAAGATCTTCTCGGTCGCCGCCGTCATCTTCCTGCCGCCGACTTTGGTCGCCTCGATCTACGGCATGAATTTCGACATCATCCCCGAGTTGAAATGGCAACTTGGCTATCCCTTCGCCATCGCCATGATGGTGCTGTCGGCGATCCTGCCCTTCTGGTACTTCCGCCGCCGCGGCTGGCTCTGAGTGGCCTTGTCGATCGGCGGCCACAGGCTGGCGCAGTAGAAATCGCTTGACCAAATGAACGCCGGCCTGCATCCGGAAACCCCGATCCTGGGGATCGTGGGTCGACAAGCCGGATTCCAGACCATGACTGCAGAGATAAAAACATGGGCCTATGAGGACTTCATCGAGGGCGCATCGATCGACCTCGGCTCGAAGCTCGTGAGTGCCGCCGAGATCGTCGAATTTGCCGGAGAATTTGACCCGCAGCCGATGCATCTCGACGAGGAAGCCGGCAAGGCCAGCATCCTCGGCGGGCTGGCAGCGTCGGGCTGGCACACCTGCGCCATGTTCATGCGCATGCTCTGCGACGCGTTCCTGCTGGACTCGACCTGCCAGGGCGCGCCCGGCGTCGATCAGGTCAAATGGAAGAAACCGGTCCTGGCCGGCGACCAACTGACCGGCACCCTGATGGTTGTTGCCAAGCGCCTGTCGAAATCGAAGCCGCAACTCGGCTTCGTCACCATGCGCAGCGAGCTGTTCAACCAGCGTGGCGAAAGCGTCTTCGAGCTCGAGAACTCGGTCATGTTCCTCACCCGCGATGCCGCGGGGAGCCAAGCATGACACTGGACGAGTTCTTCCGTATCGGCACCACCGTCACGCTCGGCTCGCACACATTCGAGCCCGAGGCGATCAAAGCCTTCGCCCGCAAGTACGACCCGCAAATCTTCCATATCGACGAGGAGGCCGCGAAAAAAAGCGTGCTCGGCGGCCTCTGCGCGTCTGGCTGGCACACGGCCGCGACCTGGATGAAACTCAATCTGGAAAACCGCATGGACGCCGAGATCGCTGCGTGGAGCGGTCCCGGTCCGGTGCCGGAATTCGGCCCCTCGCCCGGCTTCAAGAACCTGAAATGGCTGAAGCCGGTCTATGCCGGGCAAACCATCACCTTCACGCGCACCGCGCTGTCGCACCGCCCGATCGCCTCACGCCCCGGCTGGCGGCTTCTCGCGCTGCGTTCGGAAGCTTTCAATCCCACCGGCGACAAGGTGCTCGAGTTCGAAAGCGCCGTTCTGGTGAAGGTGGAGTAGCTTTTTCCTTCGCCCCGTTTACGGGGAGAAGGTGCCCGAAGGGCGGATGAGGGGCGGCGCCAGCGTTGGTGTCTTAAACTCGACGGTCGTACTTACCCTCACCCTGCTCCGCTCGCGTTGCTCGCTTCGCTTCCCTCTCCCCGTAAACGGGGCGAGGGAGAAACCTAATGCCCTTCGAACCCTATCAGCGTTCTGACCGGCACGCCGAGCGCCTCCAGCTTGGCGCGGCCGCCGAGGTCCGGCAGGTCGATGACGAAACAGGCGGCGAGGATGTCGGCGCCGATCTGGCGCAGCAGCTTGACCGCCGCTTCCGCGGTGCCGCCGGTGGCGATCAGATCGTCGACAAGGATCACCTTCTCGCCCGGAGCAACGCCGTCCTTGTGCATCTCCATCTCGTCCAGGCCATATTCCAGGCTATAGGCGACGCGCACCGTCTCGTAGGGCAGCTTGCCTTTCTTGCGGATCGGCACGAAGCCGGCCGAGAGCTGATGGGCGACGGCGCCGCCAAGGATGAATCCACGTGCCTCGATGCCGGCGATCTTGTCGATCTTCTGGCCGGCATAGGGATGCACCAGTTCGTCGATGGCGCGGCGGAAGGCGCGCGCATTGCCGAGCAGGGTGGTGATGTCGCGAAACAGGATGCCTGGCTTGGGATAGTCCGGAATGGTACGGATCGCGGCGAGCAATGTGTCTTCGAGGGAGGATTTCATGGGTCGAGATTACCTGAAACGGAGGTTCTTGCGCGACAATTGTTCGATCGAACTGCAGCCCATCAGCTTCATGCCACGTTCGATCTCGACCCGCATCTGCTCAAGGGCCCGTTCGACGCCGGGCTGGCCCGCCGCCGCGAGCGGGAACAGATAGTAGCGTCCGACACCGACGGCCTTGGCACCGAGCGACAGCGCCTTCAGCACATGCGTGCCGCGCTGCACGCCGCCATCCATGATGACGTCGATCCTGTCGCCAACGGCATCGACGATCTCGGCAAGCTGGTCGAACGCCGCCCGCGAGCCATCCAGCTGCCGCCCGCCATGGTTCGACAGCACGATGCCGCTGCAGCCGATGTCGACGGCGCGTCTTGCGTCCTCCACCGACATAACGCCCTTGAGACAGAACGGACCCGACCAAAGCTTGACCATCTCGGCGACATCGTCCCACGTCATCGACGGGTCTAGCATCTCGGTGAAGTAGCGGCTGATCGACATCGTGCCGCCGCCCATGTCGACATGCTCGTCGAGCTGCGGCAGCTTGAACCCCTCATGCGTGAAATAATTGATCGCCCAGGCCGGCTTGAGCGCGAACTGCGCCATTCCGGCAAGGTTGAGCTTGAAGGGAATGGCAAAGCCGGTGCGTTTGTCGCGCTCGCGATTTCCTCCGGTGATGCTGTCGACGGTCAGCATCATCACCTCGACGCCGACCGCCTTGGCGCGCTGCATCATCGCCCGGTTGAGACCGCGATCCCGATGGAAATAGAACTGGTAGACCTGCGGGCTGCTGCTGATGCTGCGCGCCTCCTCGAGGCTGACGGTGCCAAGCGACGAGACGCCGAACATGGTGCCATACTTGGCCGCGGCCTTGGCGACCGCGCGCTCGCCCTGATGGTGGAACAGGCGCTGCAAGGCGGTCGGCGAGCAATAGAACGGCATCGCCAGCTTCTGGCCCATGACCGTCACCGACATGTCGACCTCGCTCACCCCGCGCAGCACGTTGGGAACCAGATCGCAGGTCTCAAAGCTTTCGGTGTTGCGGCGGTAGGTGACCTCGTCGTCCGCCGCGCCGTCGATGTAATTGAAAATCGGCCCCGGCAGTCGCCGCTGCGCCATCCGCCGGAAATCGGAAAAGTTGTGACAGTCGCTGAGCCGCATCATCGAGTTCCAAAGGCCATGGCGGGACGAGCTTCTCGCCACCGTTCGATGCGTCGAATATCAACCTGATGCTGCTATGCCAACGGACTAATTGCCGAACTTCCGCCTCAGCACTGGCGCAGACGGAAAAGGAGCGCCTGAAGCGCCCCTTCCCGTCTGATCCGGCCGACAAAGATTACATGCCGAGATCGGAACGAAGCTCGGCTCTGGCCACTTCATATTCAGCCTTGAAGTCGTCCCGGTTGAGCAGGACCGCGGCAATGACGCTGCCGGAAATCCTGCCCATCTCGACATCGGACGCAAAATGGATGCCGCCAACCACGCGGTTGTGGGCGTATTCGCTCGCACGTGCCATGATCTCGGCGCGCTTTTCCGGAACCATGTCGGACAGAATGATGCCCATCATCGTGCCGACGGTGGCGTGTCCGGAAGGCCAGGAACCGGAGTTCGACAGCTTGACCGCAGGCTTGACGAGATCGCTGAGCTGATGCGGGCGCGGGCGCTTCCAGACATCCTTGGCCGGATCGACGACAGCGCCTTCGGTAGCCACCACGCGATCGAAGAAGGCGCTGAATTTCGGCAGCGTTTCCTTGTTGAATTTCGGCCCCATGACGTCGGCAAAGCGCCAGACATTCTCCTCGGCATCGGCCACCGCGCTGGCGACCATCTCCGGTGTGCGCGTCACCTGCAGCGTCAGCACCTCGCCGAGTTCGGCCTTGGTCTGTGCCGAATCGTTTGCCGGCGGCGGCGGCAGGATCATCGTCAAGTCGACATCCTTGTTGGTGACGAAGGGCTGGGCGTCTTCCGCTTGCGCGGCCGAGCCGATGATGAGCAGCAACAGGCCTGCCGCGATCGATGCGTATCTTTTCATGAATGCGATCCTTTGATGAGAGCAGCACAGGATCGCCGGATGCGGTGACGGCCATGTGACATGACCAGCCTCCGGAAATGCAAAAGGGCGCCTCTCGGCGCCCTTCGCGATCACTTGATTGTGTGGCTCAATGCGCCACGCCTTCCCACACCTTGCGCTTGGTGAGATAGACCAGAGCGCCGAACAGAAGCAGGAACACTAGCACGCGAAAACCGGTCTTCTTGCGGTCTTCCATATGCGGCTCGGCCGCCCACATCAGGAAGGCGGAAACGTCGCGGGAGTACTGGTCGACTGTCTGCGGCGCGCCGTCATCATAGGTCACCTGGCCGTCGGACAGCGGGTTGGGCATCTTCAGCGACACGCCCGACATGAAATAGGGGTTGTAGTGGGTGCCTTCCGGGATGACCATGCCGGCAGGCGGTGTCTCGTCGTAGCCTGTCAGCAACGAGTGGATATAGTCGGGGCCGCCCGCGTCATACTGGGTGAAGATGTCGAAGACGAATTGCGGAAAGCCGCGCTCGACGCCGCGCGCCTTGGCCAGCAGCGACATGTCGGGCGGAGCAGCACCACCATTGGAAGCGGCGGCCGCTTCGTCGTTTGCGAACGGTGGCGGGAAGTGGTCGGACGGCTTGCCGGGACGGTCGAACATGTCGCCGGCATCGTTGGGACCGTCATGGATCGTGTACTCGGCCGACAGCGTCTTGATCTGCGCATCGGAATAGCCGAGGTCCGACAGCGTGCGGAACGCCACCATGTTCATCGAATGGCAGGCCGCGCAGACTTCCTTGTAGACCTTGAGGCCTCGCTGCAGCTGCGCCTTGTCATAGGTGCCAAACGGGCCGGTGAAGCTCCAGTCCATTTCCTTCGGCTCGTGGATCGGGAAATGCGTCGGCGCGGCGGCGTTGTGCGCCTCTTCGGCGGCGATCGCCCAAGTGCCTGCCGACCCGATGCCGACGGCCACGAGGCCGACCAGCGCCAGCGAGGTGAGAATCTTTTTCATGCCAAATCCCCTTAGATTCTCTACCCGCTCAGCCTTTGGTTTCCGGCGCCGCCGTAGCGCCCGCCGGATGTCCGCTGCCGCCCTTGTTCTTCTCGAGGACCGCCTCGGTGATCGAGTTCGGCAGCCGTCGCGGCGTCTCGATCAGGCCGAGCACCGGCAGCGCGATCAGGAAGAAGGCGAAGTAGAACAATGTCGCCATCTGCGCCATGAACACATAGCTGCCTTCGGCCGGCTGCGAGCCCAGCCAGCCAAGCAGGATGGCATCGGCCACGAACAGCCAGAAGAACAGCTTGTACCAGGGCCGGTAAACGGCCGAGCGTACCTTCGAAGTGTCGAGCCACGGCACCAGGAACAACATGACGATGGCGCCGAACATGCACAGCACGCCGCCGAGCTTGGAGTTGATCGGCCCGACATTGAAGGTGATGGCGCGCAGGATCGCGTAGAACGGCAGGAAGTACCATTCGGGCACGATGTGGGCCGGCGTCTTCAGCGGGTTGGCGACGATGTAGTTGTCGGGATGGCCGAGATAGTTCGGCAGGTAGAAGACGAAATAGGCGAAGAAGAACAGGAACACGATCATGCCGAACGCGTCCTTGATGGTCGCGTAGGGGGTGAAGGCGACAGTGTCGGTCTTCGACTTGACCTCGATACCCGTCGGGTTCGACTGGCCCACGACATGCAGCGCCCAGATGTGCAAAACGACGACGCCGGCAATCATGAACGGCAACAGATAGTGCAGCGCAAAGAAGCGGTTCAGCGTCGGGTTGTCGACGGCAAAGCCGCCGAGCAGCAGCTGCTGGATCCAGTCGCCGACCAGCGGAATGGCGCTGAAGAAACCCGTGATGACGGTGGCACCCCAGAAGCTCATCTGGCCCCATGGCAGCACGTAGCCCATGAAGCCGGTCGCCATCATCAGGAGATAGATGATGCAGCCGAGGATCCACAGCAGCTCGCGCGGCGCCTTGTAGGAGCCGTAATATAGGCCACGGAAGATGTGGATGTAGACGGCGACGAAGAAGAACGAGGCGCCGTTCGAATGCATGTAGCGCAGCAGCCAGCCCGAATTCACGTCGCGCATGATCTTCTCGACCGAGCCGAAGGCGAGATTGGTGTCGGCCGTGTAGTGCATGGCCAGCACGATGCCGGTCAGGATCTGCGCCACCAGCATGATCGACAGGATGCCGCCAAACGTCCAAGCGTAGTTGAGGTTGCGCGGCACCGGATAGGCGACGAAGCTGTCATAGACCAGCCGCGGCAGCGGCATGCGGGCGTCAAACCAGCGTCCGAGACCGGTTTTGGGCGTATAGGTCGAGTGTCCCTCGCTCATCGAAATGTCCCCTGCCTCAACCGATAAGGATCTTGGTATCGGAAATGAACTTGAATACCGGCACCGCCATGTTCTCAGGCGCCGGGCCTTGGCGGATGCGTCCGGCCGTGTCGTAGACCGAGCCGTGGCAAGGGCAGAACCAGCCGCCGAAATCGCCTTCCTGGCCGAGCGGAATGCAGCCGAGATGGGTACAGACCTGAACCATCACCATCCAGGCTTCCTTGCCGGGCGTGGTGCGATTGGCGTCGGTCGCCGGTGCATCGGCCGGCAGATTGGCGTTGCGGGCGATCGGGTCCTTGAGATCGGCCAGCTTGACGGCCTCGCCGTCCTTCATTTCCTGTTCGGTGCGGTTGCGGACCACGACCGGCTTGCCGCGCCATTTGACGATCAGCGACATGCCCGGCGTCAGCGAGGCGACGTCGACTTCGACGGAAGCGAGCGCCAGCGTCGAGGCATCGGGGCGCATCTGGTCGATGAACGGCCACGCGAAGGCACCCGCGCCGACCACTGCGGCCATGCCGGTGGCGACGTAGAGAAAATCACGACGGTTGGGATCCTGGGTGTCGGTTGCGCTCACGGGTGCCTGATCCTTTCGCCTTTCCGTGCCGGTGGCTGAGCCTTGTTCCCCGCTCAATTACGCCAACCCGACAGCGCATGGCGAACAGGCTTGCGAATTCCTCCGGCATTTGGACTTCGGTTTATGCGTGAAGCCCGTTTTTGTCCAGACGGGTGAAGGCACAAGGGCAGATTGTCGCGGGGACAAAATCCGCCACCGCTCAACGCGACGCCGGATAGCCGCCAAACATCGCTAAACAACCGGGAAACAACCGCAAATCCGACGCCCCTGTTCGGCTCGACACAAGGCGCCAGCCGGGTCTATCCTTGTATCATGGCACACGTCATAGACCGCGACACCTGGTCTGTTCGCTCCGACCATTGGAAGGGCGAATTGCAATGTGGCGCCTACGGCTCCAACTCCTGCCTGATCTTCAACTATTTGCCTGGCGTCGGCGGCGGCCCCCGCCTGCACACGCATCCCTACGCGGAGATCTTCATCATCCGCCAGGGCACCGGCCTGTTCACTGTCGGCGACCAGGAGATCGAGGCATCCGCCGGCCAGATCCTGATCGTGCCGCCCAACACGCCGCACAAATTCACCAATCTCGGCCCAGGCCCGCTGGAAACGACCGACATCCATGAAAACGGCAGCTTCATCACCGAATGGCTGGAGTGACCCCTATTTCGCGCCGAGCCTGGCCAGCACCGCTCTCGGGATGTTGTATTCACGAATGACGGCATCGTGCTTGCGCAAGCCGCACAGCTCGCGCTGGATGAAATAGCCATGCACCGCCTCGGCGGCATCCTTGAGCAGCCGGGGGCGCAGTTGCTCGTCGGCATTGTCGCGCAGCCTGGCCAGCGTTTCCTCTACCCGCTGGCCGGCGCGGCCGAGTGCTGCCGCCTTTTCCGCCAATATTTCATGGCCGAGCGCGTCGAAGGCGGCTTCGGCGGCCGAGCCGCCGGCAAGATGAGATGGCGGACGCAAGGACATTTCAGTCTCCTTTCGCGAAAACCATGCGGTGAGTGACGAATTCTTCGCCTTCCACGTGCGTAAATCCAAGCCGTGCGTAAAAACCAAAAGCCTCTTGCGGCGCGCGGGTGTTCAGCGCGGCGAAATGGTGACGTGCCCTGTCGATAACGGTTTCGATCAGCATCCGGCCAAGGCCGGCGCGACGGTGACGCGCACTGACGAACAGGTGCCGGACCCGGCCGTGGTCCCTGGCCTCGAAATAGGGATCGATGTTCAACCCGCACACGCCGGCGAGTTCCCTTCCATCCCAGGCTCCGTACAGCGCCTCGCCCCGTTTCAGGAACTTGTTGCGGCCACTTGCCCAGCCATCCGCCAGGCGCACCAGCATCCAGTAGCCTTCCTGCCGGCTCTCTTCCTTCAGCGTGTCGAAAGCCGGCATGGTCGGCCGGAGCCGCTTGAGAACGTAGCCGACCTCTGAGATGGCGCCTGTTGATCCACCCATGGAGCTACTCCGCCGGGCGTGTCTCTTCGAGCACGCTGTCCTCGTGATAGAGAAAACCGCCGGACTGCCGCTTCCACAGCCGCGCATAGAGCCCCTCGAGTGCTACCAACTCGTCATGCGTGCCTTGCTCGACGATGCGGCCACCGTCGAGCACCACCAGCCGGTCGAGTGCCGCGATCGTCGACAGCCGGTGGGCGATGGCGATGACCGTCTTGTTTTCCATCAGCCGCGTCAGATTCTCCTGGATCGCCGCCTCGATGTCGGAATCGAGCGCCGAGGTCGCTTCGTCGAGGATCAGGATCGGCGCGTCCTTGAGGAAGACACGGGCGATAGCCACGCGCTGGCGCTGGCCGCCTGACAGTTTGACGCCGCGCTCGCCGACAAAGGCTTCGTAGCCGGCGCGGTCCCTGTTGTCGCGCAAGGTCAGGATGAACTCGTGCGCCTCGGCCTTTTTCGCCGCCGCGATCACCTCCGCATCGGTCGCGTCAGGCATGCCGAGCTTGATGTTGTCGCGCAGCGAACGGTGGAACAGCGCCGTGTCCTGGCTGACGACGCCGATATTGGCGCGCAGCGAATTCTGCGTGACTTTGGCGACATCCTGGCCATCGATGGTGATCGACCCGCTCTCCAGATCGTAGAGGCGCAGGATCAGGTTCGCGAGCGTCGTCTTGCCGGCGCCAGACGGTCCGACCAGCCCGACCTTCTCGCCCGGCTTGACGACAAGGTCGATGCCGTTCAGCACGCCGAAACCTTTGCCGTAATGGAACTCGACGTTGTTCACCTCGATACGACCGCCTGCCACCACGAGTTCCTTGGCGTCGGGCGCATCGATGAGGCCGAGGGGCTGCGAAATCAGCGCCTTGGAGTTCTCCAGCACGCCGAGGTTTCGCAAGATGCTGTTGAGCTGCATCATCAGCCGGCCGAGCAGCATGTTGAGCCGCAGCACCAGCGACAGCGTGAAGGCGACCGCGCCGACGGTGATCGAGCCCTCGACCCAGAGATAAACGGCAAAGCAGCCGATCGCCGTGATCATAATGCCCGACAGCGTCGTCAACGCCATGCGCACGCCGGTCAGCCGGCGGGTGAACGGGCGCAATGCGTCGAGGTAGATGTCGAAACCGTTCCTGATGTAGCGGTCGTCGCCGTCGGCCGAGAACAGTTTCAGCGTCTGCACGTTGGAATAGGAATCGACGATGCGACCGGTGATCATCGAGCCGGCCTCGGCGGTTTCCTCGGCATGCTTGCGGATTGCCGGCAAGTAGAGCTTGGCCAGCCAAGCGAAAGCGGAAATCCAGATCACCACCAGCACCGCCAGCCTGAGATCGAGGCCTGCGACCAGCGCCAGCGTCGTCACCGTGTAGACGATCATGAACCAGACGACCTCGATGAAGCTTTCCATCAGGTCGCCGGTGGCTTGCCCCGCCTGCCAGACCTTTGTCGCGATGCGGCCGGCGAAATCGTTCTGGAAAAAGGCGTAGGACTGGCGCGAGACATGCCGGTGTGCCTGCCAGCGCACCAGATTGTAGAAGCCCGGCGTGATGGTCTGTTCATCGACCAGCGCCGACAGGCCGACGACGACGGTGCGGATGACCAGCACCACCACGACCATGAAAACCAGTTCAGGACCGGCGGCGGCCCACAGTGCGTGCCAGCTGCGCTCGGCGGGAAGCTGGTCGAGAATATCGACGAGCCGCCCGACGAAGTAGAACAGGCCGGCCTCGACCAGCGGCGCGATGCCGCCGATGACCAGCATGGCGAAGAAGGCGAACTTCGCCTGGCCGACATAGTGCCAGAGGAAACCGCCGACGCTGGTCGGTGGCCGAAGATTCGCTGGCTCCCTGAACGGATAGACCCAGTTCTCGAACCAGCGATAGACGGCTGTCATCATGCGGCGGCCATCATTCTGCGGCTTGCCCCTTTGCAAGTGCATCGTTGGCGGGGTCGGCGGGACCGCCCTCAAGCAGGAACCCGCCCGACTGGCGCTGCCAGAGCTGCGCGTAGAGCCCGCCGCGGGCGACGAGTTCCTCGTGCGAACCTTCCTCGATGACACGGCCTTTGTCCATCACCACCAGCCTGTCCATCGCCGCGATGGTCGACAGTCGGTGCGCGATGGCGATGACGGTCTTACCTTGCATGAGCTTGTAGAGGTTCTCCTGGATCGCCGCCTCGGCTTCGGAATCAAGCGCCGAGGTCGCTTCGTCAAGGATAAGTATTGGCGCATCCTTCAACATAACGCGAGCAATGGCGATGCGTTGACGCTGGCCGCCGGACAATTTGACGCCGCGGTCGCCGACATGGGCATCGAAGCCCTTCCGGCCACCGGCATCCGAAAGCCCTGATATGAAGTCCAGCGCCTCGGCGCGCCGCGCCGCCTCGACAAGCATCTCGTCGGTGGCATCGGGCCGGCCATAGAGGATGTTCTCGCGCACCGAACGATGCAGCAGCGAGGTGTCCTGCGTGACCATGCCGATCTGCGCACGCAGCGAATCCTGCTTCACACCGGCGATCTCCTGGCCGTCGATCAATATCTGCCCGGCTTCGAGGTCGTAGAAGCGCAGCAACAGGTTGACCAGCGTCGACTTGCCGGCGCCGGAGCGGCCTACGATGCCGACCTTTTCGCCCGGCTTCACCGCCAGCGACAAGCCTTCGATCACACCCTTCTGCTTGCCGTAGTGGAAGCGGATGTCCTCGAAGCGGATTTCACCCCTGGAAACGCTGATCTCCTTCGCGTCCGGCCTGTCCTCGACAAGACGCGGCAGCGAGATCGAGGCGATGCCGTCCTGCACCGTGCCGATGTTCTCGAACAGGCCCGACATTTCCCACATGATCCATTGCGACATGCCCCACATCCTGAGCACAAGGCCGATGACCACGGCGACCGCGCCGATCGTCACTGCTTGCCCCAGCCACAGCCACAACGCCATCGCGGTGACGGAGAACAAGAGCAATGCATTCAGGATGTAAAGCGAGCCAAAAAGCACTGTCACCAGCCGCATCGACCGGTAGACCGTTTCGAGAAAGCCGGACATGCCGTCTTTGGCGAATGACGCTTCGCGGCGTGCATGGCTGAACAGCTTGACCGTCTGGATGTTGGAGTAGCTATCGACGACCCGGCCGGTCATGATCGAGCGCGCATTGGCCTGCTCCTCGCCGACCTTGCCCAACCGCGGGATGAAGTAGCGCAGCAAAAGGATATAGCCGACCAGCCAGACGCCGAGCGGCGCGGCCAGCCGCCAGTCGGCCGAGCCGACGATGAGCAGCATGCCGAGGAAATAGACGATAACGTAGTTCAGGACGTCGATCACCTTGATGACGCATTCGCGCACGGCGAGAGCCGTCTGCATCAGCTTTGTCGCGATGCGGCCGGCGAACTCGTCCTGGTAGAAACTCATCGACTGCTTGAGCAGATAGCGGTGCACCTGCCAGCGGATGCGCATGGGATAATTGCCCATCAGCGTCTGCTGGTTGAGAAACGAATGCAGCCATACCGTGCCCGGCAGCGCGAACAGCACGATGAAGGCCATGCCGGCGAGCTTCCAGGCTTCCGTCTGCAGGAAGGTTTCGCGATTCTGCCCCGACAGCCAGTCGACGATGCGGCCGAGAAAGCCGAACATCCATACTTCCGCGATCGCGATGGCCGTCACCAGCACCGCGTCGAAAAGGATATATGGCCATGCGCCGCGCGTATAATGCAGGCAGAAGGCAACCAGCGTCTTGGGCGGCTCGACCGGTTCCGCTGCGGGGAACGGATCGAGCCTTTTTTCAAACCAGCTAAACAACAACATAGGTTATGCCTGTGAAATGTGTGTGCCGCTTACGCGGCACGTGAGCGTACGAAATCCGCGGAACCCATGGCGTCAAGGGCCGACGGTCTGGAATCACCCGGACCGTCGGCCCTGCTTCGCGCAATATAGGGGCTCGCGGGCTTTTCGCCGACAGCTGCGCCAGACGATCCTGACGACACGGTGCCGCCAGCCCGGTTTTTCGCGCCCGGCCGGATCAGCCGGATGATCCGGCGCACCAGCGAAGGCCGGCTCAGATCGGGAACCGCGCGCGAAAAATCGACATCCGGCAGCATGCCGCGATGCGGCCGGCGGCGAACCTCGGCGTGCACCGCCGACGAATAGGTGTCGCCGATCAGCAGCGCCCAGGTCGGCAGTCGATGGATATGCAGGCTCCTCGAGCCAGGTATTCTATAGGGATCGAACATCGGTCCGTCCTCCGTGTGAAAATCGAGATAAAAAGGCGAAGCAATATCGTCCGCCGGCATTCGGCCGGAGGCATGCTTTGCGTCGGTCTGGACATGACAAGCATCGGTCCGGACAGGTTCAGCTGGGGTGTTCAGCCCTTTTGACTTTTTGAAAAACATCGCAGGATTCCTTCGAGAGCCGAAAAATCGTTTCGGCGGGAATCGGTGCGATCAAGTCTTAGAGAGTCAGGAGAATCGTCGTACCGAAACCGCCGGCAGGCAGGTAAGCCCACGAGAGGGGCGCTGGATGTGCATGATCATCATGAATTACCCCTCCATCGGTTCGGGTTGACAATCCTGGCTGTATACCCGACCTCGCAGAAAATGGCCACCCGCAGGTCCAGCAATTTCCAAAACCGCCAAGCCGCTGTGGCCGATCCGCCACTTATTAGAAGGACGCGGAAATGAACTGTCGTCTCCGCATCGCGCTCTACCAGCCTGACATTGCCGGCAACACCGGGACAATCCTGCGCTTCGCCGCGTGCCTCGGACTTGGCGTCGACATCATCGAACCGGCCGGATTTCCGCTCTCCGACAAAGCGCTCAAGCGAGCCGGCATGGACTACCTCGAAATGGCTGCCCCGGCATGTCGACTGGCATGCCTTCGAGGAATGGCGCAAGGCTGGTTCGCGCCGGCTGGTGCTGCTGTCGACCAAAGCCACGACGGCCTACACCAGCTTCATCTTCGCCGAAGGCGACATACTCCTGTTTGGCCGGGAATCCGCAGGCGTGCCGGATCCTGTCCATCAGGCGGCTGATACGCGGCTGACCATCCCGATGCAGGGTACGGCGCGCAGCATCAACGTCGCGCTCTCCGTCGCCATGGTGGCGGGCGAAGCCGTCCGGCAACTCGGATAATGGCAGTCCGTCTCCCGTCATCTTGACCCAGGCGCACATCGCCTTCTCCTTCGTTTGCACATCCAGGGTTTCTTCGCTACAAGCTCAACTTAACTTTAGGTCAAGCGGAAAAATCGGGGCGGAAAATCAGACATGGCGCCTATAACGGAATTGACGGTCGGCCAGGTGGCCATGCGCAGCGGGGTGGCGGTGTCGGCGCTGCATTTCTACGAGGCCCGCGGCCTGATCCGCAGCCATCGCACGTCGGGCAACCAGCGCCGCTACGGCCGCGATGTGCTGCGGCGCGTGGCGATCATCAAGGTTGCACAGGAGGTCGGCATCTCGCTGGCCGAAATCGGTGCCGCACTTGAATCACTGCCCGAAGGCCGCACGCCGACGCGCGACGACTGGAACCTTTTGTCGACCGCCTGGCGCGACGGGCTCGACCACAAGATCGCCCAGTTGAAGAAACTGCGCGACGGGCTGACCGACTGCATCGGCTGCGGCTGCATGTCCATCGACAAATGCCCGTTGCGCAACAAGGGCGACCGGCTGGCGCGCGAGGGGACAGGGGCAAGAAGGCTGGTTGCTCCGCCTCTCTCAAGGACATCCTAGTCAGCCGCTGGCAACCGCCTGATGGTGAACTCGATCAGGTCGCCCGGCCGCTCGAACCAGCTTTCGATCTCGGTCCAGTAGGCCTGCTTGGGAAAGCGCTCGAACCATTCCTTGGCCTTGAGCCGCGCATCGGAGCGCGGCAGCACGAAGGTCTCTCGCAGGAAACCATCGCGCGGCATACGCACGCGCTCGGCACGGCTTTGGTCGAGCCTTCTCTTCAGGCCATCCAGCGGCGGTCTTGCCGGGGTGCGCACGAAACAGCTCCTTGCACCTGGCGCATGACCCGAAATCGGAATCGAGTTTCGGAAAGGATCATGCGCAAAACCAAAGTGACTTGACCCTTGCCCTTAAGAGATTAGGGATCGCGCCGGCAAAAGACGAGTCATTTGTGGGACTCGCCGCCCCAACCGGAGACGGCACTTGGAACGACCAGAAATACCGACAGGCCTGCCCGCCGACATCGAACAGAAGAAGATGAAGGCACGGCTGTGGTTCGAGGCGCTGCGCGAACGCATCTGCGCCACTTTCGAGCAGATCGAGCAGGACCTTGGCGGGCCGCTGGCCTCGTGGTCACCGGGCCGTTTCGAAAAGACGCCGTGGGAACGCGACGAGGGCCGTGGCGGCGGCGGTACCATGTCGATGATGCACGGCCGCGTCTTCGAAAAGGTCGGCGTCCACACTTCGACCGTCCATGGCGAGTTCTCGCCCGAATTCAGGAAGCAGATGCCCGGCGCCGAGGAAGACCCGCGCTTCTGGGCATCCGGCATTTCGCTGATCGCGCACCCGTGGAATCCCAACGTTCCGGCCGTGCACATGAACACGCGCATGGTGGTAACATCGCGCCAATGGTTCGGCGGCGGCGCCGATCTGACACCGGTGCTCGATCGCCGCCGCACCCAGGACGACCCTGATACTCTCGCCTTCCATCGCGCCATGCAATTCGCTTGCGAGAAGAATGCCGCGGTCGCCGATTACCCGAAATTCAAGGCCTGGTGCGACGAGTACTTCTATCTGTCGCACCGCAACGAGCCGCGCGGCACCGGCGGCATCTTTTTCGACTGGCTGCATTCGGGCGAGGACAAAGGCGGCTGGAATGCCGATTTCAACTTCGTCCAGGATGTCGGCCGCTCCTTTCTCGTCGTCTACGGTCACCTCGTGCGCGCCAACTTCAACGAGAACTGGACCGATGGCGACCGTGACGAACAGCTCATCCGCCGCGGCCGCTATGTCGAATTCAATCTGCTTCACGATCGCGGCACCATCTTCGGACTGAAGACCGGCGGCAATGTCGCGTCCATTCTCTCCAGCCTGCCGCCCGAGGTTCGCTGGCCGTAACAAAATGGTGAGCGCGGCGTGAGTCGCATTGATGTCCCATTCGCTCGAAATGGGCATGGAATGTGGCACAC
>NZ_RZRK01000459.1:0-5063 GCF_003997835.1 Mesorhizobium sp. M7A.F.Ca.CA.004.12.1.1 | reverse complement strand
ATGCTGACAAGGCCGGTGACTACAAGGTGGCAATCAAGAGCCATGTCGACGCGTTCGCCAAGGATTATCGCGCCTATTTCGAAACCAATGATGCGCTCGACGACGTCAAGCGCACCATGCTCGACCAGATGCCGCGGCTGACGCTGGTGCCGGGCCTCGGCATGTTCGGCCATGGCCGCACGCTGAAGGACGCGAAGATCGCCTCGGATGTCGGCGAGATGTGGATCGAGGCGGTGCGCGGCGCCGAGGCGGTCGGCCGTTTCCACCCGCTCTCCAAGGCCGATCTGTTCCCGCTCGAATACTGGTCGCTGGAACAGGCCAAGCTCGCCTCCAACAAGCCGAAGCCACTGACTGGCCAGGTGGTGCTGATCACCGGCGGCGCCGGCGCGATCGGTGCAGCGACAGCCAAATTGTTCGCCGACAATGGCGCCCATGCCGTCGTCGTCGATCTCGACGCCGAAAAGGCTGCCGACGCGGCGAAGAAGGCCGGCAACAATTCGATCGGCGTCGCCGCCGACATCACCGACCCGGCGCAGGTGCGTGCCGCCTTCGACAGAGCGGTTGCCGTGTTCGGCGGTGTCGACATCCTGGTTTCCAATGCCGGCGCCGCCTGGGAAGGTCGCATCGGTGAGCTCGACGACGCGCTCCTGCGCAAGAGTTTCGAGCTCAATTTCTTCGCCCACCAATCGGTGGCGCAGAATGCGGTGCGCATCATGCTCGAGCAGGGCACAGGCGGCGTGCTTTTGTTCAACACCTCCAAACAGGCGGTCAACCCCGGCCCGAAGTTCGGCGCCTATGGCGTGCCGAAGGCGGCGACACTGTTCCTGTCCAGGCAGTACGCGCTTGACTATGGCGCGCATGGCATCCGCTCCAACGCCGTCAACGCCGACCGCATCCGCTCGGGGCTTCTGACCGACGCCATGATTGCCAGCCGTTCGGGCGCGCGGGGCGTGTCGGAGAAGGACTACATGTCCGGCAATCTGCTCGGCCAGGAAGTGACGGCGCAGGACGTGGCGCAGGCCTTCCTGCATCACGCGCTGGCCGACCGCACCACCGCCGATGTGACGACGGTCGACGGCGGGAATATCGCGGCAGCGCTGCGCTGACGTAGAGATCCGTCCAGACGAAAGGTGCGGTGCAACTCCGAAGCTTGCTCGAGAAGGGGCGGTTGGGAACTTTCGACCCGACCGACCATTGAGATCGAGCAAGGTCAAGCAGCTAAATTGTTGCCGGGAGTTCCCTCATGCCAACCGATGACTGGTCCCTGCCCGAACGCTTTATTTTTTCGGGTCACCCGATCGCATGGGGAGCGATCGGCGACGGCCCGCCGGCGGTCTTGCTTCATGGTACCCCGTTCTCGTCGGTGGAATGGCGGCGCATTGCAGCTTGGCTCGGGCAGCGGCGCCGGATCTACTATTTTGACATGCTCGGCTACGGGCAATCCGCCAAGCCCGACGCGGACGTGTCGCGCGGCATTCAAAACGAGTTGTTCGCGGCGCTCTACGCTCACTGGGAGCTGGAGTGGCCAGACATCGTGGCGCATGACTTCGGCGGCTCCGTCGCGTTGCGCGGCCACCTGCTCAATGGGCTCGATTATCGCTCTCTGGTGCTGATTGATCCGGTCGCGATCAGCCCTCAGGGATCGCCCTTGGTTCAAGCGGCAAAAGAACACGAGAAAGCGTTTGCCAGTCTGCCCGCCTATATCCATGAAGCCATGCTTCGCGCCTATATTGGCGGCGCTGTCGCGAACGCATTGCGCGCGGACGAAATGCAGCTCTATCTGCAGCCATGGCTTGGAGACGAGGGACAGAAGGCTTTTTGGCGTCAGATCGCACAGATGGACGACAAGTACAGTCGAGAGGTCGAGTGGCGATACGACGAGATACGTTGCCCTGTGACGATCCTGTGGGGTGAAGACGACGAGTGGATTCCGCTCGACGACGGGCGAGAACTCGCGCGCCGCATTCCCGGTGCGCCGTTCATCACGGTTCCAAATGCCAAACATCTCGTTCAGGAAGACGCGCCGGAGGCAATAATCTCGACTGTGCTCGACTTCTGGAACGACCAGCATCCTTCGGCCGCCGCGAAACCCCTGCTACAGCAACTCTAGAATGTGTTTCCAGGCCCTGGTTCCCAGCCTCGAATCAGCCTCGTCACTGCGGGCATCGAAACAAGGTTCCGGCGACGGCGCCGGACAGGTCTTCCTCGATTGCCGCCTGGACTTCCATATAAGCACCGTACCTTGGGCCGGAGCCTGGCGCCGGCTGCAGATATTCAGCAAAAGGCCGCCTGCAGCAAGCGGCTGCAGGCGGCCTTCGATAACGAAACCTACTTCGCGTTCGGGTTCGGCATCCAGGCCGGCATCGCGACATCGGCATGGGCGAACTGCGGCAGCTTGGCCGACAGGTCCTCCATGTTCTTGATGTCCTTGTCGATGAGGTCCTTCTGGGTGATCAGCGTCGGCGGCACGACGACGTTGTGGCCGGGGTCTTCACCGGCCAGCAACTGCGCCAGCGCACGCACCGAGACCTGGCCGACGACAGCCGGATTGGTCGCGGCGGTCGCGGCCCAGGCGCTGTCGGGCTCACGCATCGCAGCGATATCGGACGTCGAGATATCGGCCGAATAGATCTTGATGCCCTTGTTCAAGCCCGCTTCGTCGACGGCGATCTTCACGCCCTTGGCAAATTCGTCATAGGGAGCAAACATCACCTTGATGTCGGGATGCGCCGTCAGCACCGAACGCGCCTGGTTGGCGACTGAGTTGGCAATCGGATTGTCGAGCGTGCCGAACATCGCGACTTCCTTGATGCCGGCATACTTCTTCTTGACGTCGACCCAGGTCTCGTTGCGGCGGTCGAGCGGCGCGATGCCGGCGACATAGACATAGCCGGCATTCCAGCTTTCGCCATTGTCCTTGACCGCCTGCTCGAGGGCGAGGCGCGCCAAGTCGCGGTCGGACTGTTCGATCTGCGGGATCTTGGGATTCTCGACATTGACGTCGAACGCCACCACCTTGATGCCGGCGTCGACCGCACGCTGGGCGGCGTCCTTCATCGATTCCGTCAGGCCGTGCTGGATGATGATGCCCTGCACGCCAAGCGCGATGGCCTGATCGACCATGTCGGACTGAAGGGCGGCATCCTGGCGGCTGTCGAGGACACGCAGGTCGATGCCGAGCGCCTTCGACTGCGCCTCGACGCCCGACAGATAGGCCTGGAAGAAGTCGCCGGTCGAGAGATAACGCACCAGCGCGATCTTGACGCCGGGCTTGTCGAAAGGCGCCGGCTTGTCCGCGGCAAAAGCCGGGACCTGCATCAGCATGGTTGCGCCGGCCAATCCGAGCGCCACCTTCCCCAGAAGTCTTCTTGTAATGCTCACTTTGTTTTCCTCCACTCTTGTTGAACCCAAAATCCTGTTCCGGTCGAAAGCTACCTCCTGCCCCTGCCCGAAAGCGCAAAGGTGAAGACAAGGGCGACGACCAGAACCACGCCCTTGACGAAATCCTGCGTGTAGTAAGGCGCGTTCATCATCGTCAGGCCTTGCAGCAAGATGCCGACGAACAGCGCGCCGATGGCGGTGCCGAAGGCGTTCGGCTTGGCGGCACCTAGCACCGCGTAGCCGATCAGCGCCGCGGCGACCGCATCGAGCAGCAGATTATTACCCGAGGCGATGTCGCCGCGTCCAAGCCGGGCAGCGAGCAAAATGCCGCCGATCGAGGCAAAAACTCCTGAAATAACGTAGGCCCAGATCTTGTATGCCTTGACAGGCGCACCGGCGAGTTCGGCGGCGCGCTCATTGCTGCCCACGGCATACATCATGCGACCGAAACGTGTGTATTCGAGGAAGAACCAGATCAGCACGGCGAGCACGAGCAGGACCACCACCGACACCGGAATGAGGTTCGGGATGAAGAAATCGAAACGGTGGCGGCCGAGCGCCAGGAAGGCGTCGGAGAATTTGCCGCTGGCGACCGAACCGTCCGGCATGGTCATGCCGGTGGCGATCGAGCGGCCTTCGGTTGGAATGCGCTGCAGGCCGACGAGCAGGAACATCATGCCGAGCGTCGCCAGCAGATCGGGCACGCGCATGTAGACGATCAGCCAGCCATTGATCAGGCCGACAATTGCGCCGATGAGCAGGCAGACGACGACCGCGACAAGGGCGTTCTGCTCCAGCACCACCATCACATAGGCGGCCGCCATCATGGCTGACGTGGCGACGGAGCCGATCGAGAGATCAAAGCCGCCGACGACCAGCGTGGCGGTGACGCCGAGCGCCAGCACGCCGGTGATGGCGACCGACTGGAAGATGAAAACGGCACTTTGCGGCGAAACGAAACCGTCGGCGGCGATCGAGAAATAGGCGACGAGCCCGAACAAGAGCACGATGAACCCGTAGCGGATGGCGTGGTCGCGCAATGTCATCCGGCGCTCCCGCGCGCTGCTGCCGTCTTTATCCAATCCGAACCCATGCTCTCTCCATTCCAATTCCTATCGCCCGCGCTCAGGCCGCACTGTGCAGCGGTCCGCCGGCAACCTCGGCCAGCAGGCGGTCGAGATCGACATCGGCATTGCGGTGTTCGCCGACGATAGTCTGTTCCGACATGACCAGGATGCGATCGGCGGTTTCCAAGGCCTCGTCGAGTTCGGTGACGAACAAAAGCGTGGCGCGTCCGTTTGCACTCGCCCTGAGCTTGGCGGCAATGTCGCGCCGGGCCGAGATATCGACGCCCTGAAACGGCTCATCCAGGATGAACAGCCTTGCATCCTGCGCCATCCAGCGCGCGACCATCACCTTCTGCTGATTGCCGCCGGACAGCTCCGACATGTCGTCCTTCTCGGACCGACAGACGATGCCCAGTTCTTCGATCTGCCGGCGCGCGGTGGCGCGTTCCAGACGGCGCCTGAGAACAGCGAAGCGCGACATGCGCTTGTGAAACGGCAGGCTGATATTTTCCTGGATGTTGAAGCCTTGGACGATGCCATTCTCGCCGCGGTCCTTGGCAACGAGGAACACGCCGGCGGCGATCGCTTCGCCGGCTGTTTCAGGTGCATAAGGCC
>NZ_RZRK01000458.1:0-5068 GCF_003997835.1 Mesorhizobium sp. M7A.F.Ca.CA.004.12.1.1 | reverse complement strand
GCATATAGGTCAGATCATGCCGCTTGATCAACGCGGCGATTCGGCCCATTCGGATGTCATGACCGGCCAGCAGGACGACTTCAGGCATCTCGACCGCGCCGGCCGCGCCATGGCCGGCATCGCGCGCAATCCTCGCGTCACGGTAAACGTCGTTGTCGGCGCTTGCATCCTGCTTGCCTGGCTGTCTCTTGCGGCGATGGCAATCCGCGGGGCTGAAACAGGGATTGCGGGCGTCGGCGCCCCTGGCGACAGGATCCTGCGCAGCCTGCCGCCACTGCCGCTGCCCGATTTCCTGGAACGGTTCTTTGTGCTGTGCCTCTCACCGGTGCCCTTGGACGCAGATCTCGGCTTGCAGGCCGGCGCGCTCGTTTTCATGTGGCTCCTGATGGCGGTCGCGATGATGCTGCCTTCGGCGGCGCCGATGATCCGCACCTATTGCGAAATCACTGACACGGCTCGCATCAAGGGCGAACCGGTCGTTCACCCGCTGGTGCTGGTCGCCGGTTACCTAAGCGTCTGGCTCGCCGCTTCAATGATGTTCGCGGCGCTGACCTTGGCCGTCCATGCATTCGCCTCGTCAGCCGGGATGCTCGATCCGGTCGTCGGCCTTGCCGGTGCGCTCGCTCTCGTGATTGCCGGCCTCTACCAGTTCAGCGGCCTCAAGGAAGCTTGCCTGAAGAAATGCAAGAACCCGTTCTCGGTCCTGTTTTCGAACTGGAGCGCAAGGCCCCTTAACATCTTTCGGCTCGGTGTCGCGCAAGGTCTGTGGTGTCTCGGCTGCTGCTGGGCCTTGATGCTGGTGATGTTCGCCGTTGGCGTCATGAACATTTTCTGGATGGCGTTGATCGGGCTGTTCACCCTGATCGAAAAACAAACAGCCAGCAGGGTTCCAACCCGGCTGGCCGGTGCGATACTGCTTGTCTGGGCAGCCGCGCTGCTAGTAGTCTCGCTATGAGTGGGGGAAAATCGATGGCAGACCAGAGCTGGGCGATGAAGGGAGAGCTCGTACTCTCCTGCAATTGCACGGTTTTTTGCCCCTGCGTGCTATCGCTTGGCAATCATCCGCCGACCGAAGGCTATTGCCAGACCTGGGCGGGGTTTCGTATCGATGCAGGCCATTTCGGTGAGGTCGATCTGTCCGGCCTCAATCTCGGGCTGATCATAGAAATCCCCGGCTACATGAGCCGCGGCAACTGGACCGCCGGCCTGTTCATCGACAGCCGAGCCTCGGTCTACGCGGTCAAGGCGCTGACCAAGATCTTCACGGGCAAGGCAGGCGGAACCACATCGCTGCTCTCCATCCTGGTCGGCAAATTCCTCGGCGTCGAACAAGTGCCGATCACCTATGAGACGCGTGACAAGACGCGTATCTTCCAGATACCGAAGATTATCGACGGGGCGGTGACACCCATCCCCGGCAAGGATCGCGACAAGGATACGGTGATCAGCAATTCGGAATACTGGATCGCGCCCGAGATTGTCGTGGCAAGGTCTGACAAGAGCAAGATGCGGGCTTTCGGCCGCAACTGGAATTTCGCCGGCCGTTCGGCCGAAATCTGCAAGCTGGATTGGCGGGGCCCGTGAGCAAGAACACAACGGCCCGAAAAGCCGCCAAAAAGATCACGGACCGGATTCCCAGGCCGAAGAAGAAGGTCACCTGGCCACAGGCGCGGGCGTTCTCCGTCCACCTCTTGACCGCCTCGGGGTCATTCCTGGCCTTCCTGTCGCTGGTAGCGGCGAGCGAAGAGCGCTGGACCGCAATGTTCTGGTGGCTCGGGCTGGCATTGTTCGTCGACGGCATCGATGGACCGATCGCGCGCAAGCTCGAGGTCAAGGAGATCCTGCCGACATGGTCAGGCGAACTGCTCGACAACATCATCGACTACGTGACCTACGTGCTGATCCCGGCCTTCGCGCTCTATCAGCGCGGCTTCATGGGCGAGGGCCTGTCTTTCCTGTCGGCGGCGATCATCGTCGTGTCCAGCGCCATCTACTATGCCGACACCGGCATGAAGACGAAGGAGAATTTCTTCAAGGGATTCCCCGTGGTCTGGAACATGGTGGTGTTCACCCTGTTCGTCATCGAGCCCGGACAATGGGTTTCGTTCGCGGTTGTGGTGGTGGCCGGCGTCCTGACTTTCGTGCCGATCAACTTCATCCACCCGGTGCGGGTGGTGCGGCTGCGGCGCATCAACCTTGGGATGACTCTCTTGTGGTGCGCTTTCGGCGCGCTTGCCCTGGCCCAGGCGGCACTCGCTGCCTTCTATGATCAGATCGGCGTGCTGGGCGAACAGGTCAGCACCTTCACCAAGATCGGCATTACCATCACCGGGCTTTACCTTGCCTGCATCGGTGGCATCATGCAGTTCTTTCCCAATCTCGGTGCCAAAAAGGCTTGATCAGCCGCTCCCACAGGAAGCCTAGCCCCACAGGAAGCCTAGCAATGTCGAAAGCGATCCGCATTCACGCCAATGGCGGCCCGGAAGTTCTGACCTATGAGGACGCTGACCCCGGCCAGCCGGGATCCGGGCAGATCCTGGTCCGGCACACCGCGATCGGCCTCAATTTCATCGATGTCTACCATCGCTCTGGCCTCTACCCGCCGCCTGGCGGCTTCCCGCTCGTGCCAGGCAGCGAAGCCGCCGGCGTGGTGCTGGAGGTCGGCCAGGGCGTCGACTGGCTGAAGCCTGGCGATCGCATCGCCTATGCCGTGACGACGGGCGCTTACGCGCAACAGCGCGTCATCGATGCCAGCCGCGTCGTCAAGGTTCCGGATGGCATCAGCGACGAACAGGCCGCGGCGATGATGCTGAAGGGCATGACCGCGGAATATCTGCTGCGCCGGACGTTCAAGGTGAAGGCCGGCGACACGATCCTGTTCCACGCCGCGGCAGGCGGCGTCGGGCTGATCCTCGGCCAATGGGCAAAACATCTCGGCGCCACCGTCATCGGCACCGCCAGCTCGTCCGACAAGATCGAGCTCGCCAGGGCGCATGGTTTCGACCATGTCATCAACTACAAGGAACAGGATTTCGTTGCCGGCGTCGCCGCCATCACCGGCGGCAAAAAATGCGACGTTGTCTACGATTCGGTCGGCAACGACACATTTCCGGCTTCGCTGGACTGCCTGCGGTCGCTTGGCATGTTCGTCAGCTTTGGCCAGTCATCGGGACCCATACCGCCGTTCAGCATGTCATTGCTGGCACAGAAGGGGTCGCTGTTCGCAACAAGGCCGACACTGTTCGTCTACAACGCAAAACGCGAGGACCTCGACGCTTCTGCCGCCGCCCTGTTCGAGGTCGTGCTCAGCGGCGCGGTCGAAATCAAGATCAACCAGCGCTACGCGCTGAAGGACGCCGGCAAGGCGCATTCCGACCTCGAGGGCCGCAGGACCACAGGGACGACCATTCTCATCCCTTAGTTCGTTCTGCCTTGCTATCCCTTGAATTTCCGCTGAAATTCTTGAAGCTCTTTCAAGACGTGTGCCGCTTTCCGATGAGAGCCGGCCGCGCCTACCATGCCTGCGGGAACACAGAACATGTCTGGCTAACCAGATGGGAGGCACTGTGAGTGCAAATCACGACGGCACGAACCTGCTTGAGGTTCGTGGCCTCACCAAGATATTCGGCACGCTGACGGCGTGCGATCATATCGATCTCGACATCGCCAGGGGTGAGATCCACGCCCTGCTTGGCGAAAACGGCGCCGGCAAGTCGACGCTGGTGAAGATGCTGTTCGGTTCGCTGGAGCCCAATGCCGGCGAGATCTTCTGGAACGGGCAGGCCGTCAGGATTTCCAGCCCCGGCGTCGCGAAAAAACTCGGTATCGGTATGGTGTTCCAGCACTTCTCGCTGTTCGAGGCGCTGACCGCGGCCGAAAACATTGCCCTGTCGCTGGACGACGGCTCGCCGATCAACAGCATCGCTGCGAAGGCGAGGGCGCTTTCCTTCAGCTACGGCCTGCCGCTCGATCCTGAATCGCTGGTCGGCGACCTGTCGGTAGGCGAACGCCAACGCATCGAAATCATCCGTTGCCTGTTGCAAACGCCTCAGCTCATCATCCTGGACGAGCCGACCTCGGTGCTGACGCCGCAGGAAGCCGACAAGCTGTTCGAGACGCTGGAGCGCCTGCGTTCGGAAGGCAAATCCATCCTCTACATTTCGCACCGGCTCGAAGAGGTCAAACGCATCTGCGACCGCGCCACCGTGCTGCGTCACGGCAAGGTCGTCGGCCATTGCAACCCGCGCGAGGAAACCGCCTCTTCGCTGGCCCGCATGATGGTCGGCAACGAGGTGCAGGCCGTGGTGCGCGCGCCGGTCGAGGGGATCGCCACGGCGCAGCCGCTGCTCGAGATTCGCAACCTCAGCCGCAAGCCGGCAACACCGTTCTCGATCCCGCTCAAGGGCATCAACCTGAACGTCCGGGCGGGCGAGGTGATCGGCATCGCTGGCGTCGCCGGCAACGGCCAGGGCGAGTTCTTCGAATCCGTCTCAGGCGAAGTGCCGCAGCAGGATGCATCCTCGGTGCGCATTCGCGGTAAGGACGCAGGCGGCCTCACCATCACCGGGCGCCGACTGCTGGGCGCTGCCTTCGTGCCGGAGGAGCGCCTCGGCCACGGTGCGGCACCGCGCATGAAGCTTTCCGAAAACCTGCTGCTGTCGCGCCATGCCACCGACGGCAAGGCGTTCGTCGGTTCCGGCGGGATGGTGAAGAGCGGTGCCATCCAAGCCGCGTCCCAACGCATCATCGAGGCGATGGATGTACGCAAGAGTGCGCCGGATCCGGAGGCCGCGGCCCTTTCGGGCGGCAATCTGCAGAAATTCATCGTCGGCCGTGAACTCGACCGCCGGCCAAGCGTCATGGTGGTGAACCAGCCGACCTGGGGCGTGGATGCGGGCGCTGCCGCTCATATCCGCCAGGCCTTGATCGAGTTGTCGCGCAGCGGATCGGCGGTGCTGGTGATCAGCCAGGATCTCGACGAGCTGTTCGAGATATCGGATGCGATCGCGGTCATGCACAATGGCGAGCTGTCGAAACCTATGCCGATCGCCGAGGCAACCTTCGAAAA
>NZ_RZRK01000457.1:0-5081 GCF_003997835.1 Mesorhizobium sp. M7A.F.Ca.CA.004.12.1.1 | reverse complement strand
GCGCCGCTACGCACGCTCGCTTTTGCGCGACCGCGACGCTGCCGACGACCTTGTCCAGGATTGCCTCGAGCGGGCGCTTGTGCGGCTCGACAACTGGCAGACGGGAGAAAGCCCCCGGAGGTGGCTGTTTACGATCATGCATCATTTGTTCATCGACCAGATGCGCAAGGTGAACCGCCGCGGCGAGGCGGCGATGCTGCCGCTGGAGGCGGGCGAGGCCGTTGCCCAGCCGGCCGAGCAGGTGGAGAGCATTGCCTCGCGCGAGATCGTCGACGCATTGCAGGCGATCAGCCCCGACCGTCGCGCAGCCCTTGTCATGGTTGCCATCGAAGGTTTTTCCTATGCCGAAGCCGCCAACATTCTGGGCGTGCCTGCGGGCACGCTGATGTCGCGCATTGCGCGCGGGCGTGAGGAATTGCGCGGGTTGCTGGACGACACGGCGCGCCGCCGCGCGATAAGGATCGTCGAGAAATGATCCGCCGCGACTTTTCCGAACGTGACATCCATATGGCGCTCGATGGCGAGCTGCCCGGCGATGAGCGCGCGGCCTACGATGCCTGGCTCGACGCCAATCCCGAGATGAAGGCCAGGAGCGCCCGTTTCACCGCCGACCGGGCGGCGCTGCGTGCCGCCTTCGCCGACGTGCTGGACGAAGCCGTGCCTGGGCACTTGCGCAAGGTCGTGCTTGGCGAGGTGCCGGTCAAGGCAGCTGTGTCACGCTCACGCTGGTGGCTTGCCGCTGCTGCCGCCGTGCTTCTGGCCGTAGGCGGACTTGGTGGCTATTTTGCCGGCATCGATGGCATCGGCCAGGAGGACCCGGCCGAAGATCGGCTGGCCGAGCAGGCAATCGCGGCTCATGTCATCTATGCCGCCGAAAAGCGGCATGCCGTCGAGGTGCCGGCCAGCGACAAGGACCATCTGCAGACATGGCTGTCCAACCGGATAGGGCTGAATCTGGTGGCGCCGGACCTGACCGCCGACGGATTCCAGCTGGTCGGCGGCCGGCTGTTGCCGGCAGGCGAGAGCAAGGCCGCCATGCTGCTTTACGAGGACGGCAATGGGCAGCGTATATCGCTGTTTGTCACCACGGAATCGACGGAGAATGCCAAGGGCACCTACGCCGCCGCGCAAGATGGACCCGAGGCCGTCTACTGGCTGGACAAGGGCTATGGCTGCGCCGTGGTCGGCTCCTTGCCGCGCGAGCGGCTGGCCGAGGTTGCCAGGAGCGCCTACACGCAACTTGTGAACGGGCTGGCAAGCTGAACGGCATTGCTTTTGCCGGTGCCGTCGATCCGCGAATGCCGATCCGGCCGAAGGGCCCTTTCACACCCGTCGAGTCGGCGTCGGATTTGTCACAATTCGGCCCTAATCGAGGTGCGATAGCGCTTGATGAATGCCGTCGCATCGCCCCGAAAATCGGAAGCGGTTTTTGGAAACACGAGGCGAAGATTCAAGGTGGTGGAGCGGACTTTGTGCGCCCAGGTGGACGCCGGTTTTCCCAACGCCCTGGTCGGCGTCAAGGACGTGTTCGAGTAGGGCCATTTCCACCACCAATCGAGGTTTTCTGAAGCCGCATGCCTGCCGAGATCCGCACGGCCCGCGCGTCTGACGTCGATGATCTCGCCGCCATTGAGAAAGCTGTTTTCTCAAGCGACCGTATTTCCCGCCGCTCCTTTCGCCTGTTCATCGAGCGTGAAACCGCCGAGACGCTGGTCGCTGAAGTCGATGGCCGCCTGGCCGGCTACGCGATCGTGCTGTTTCGCAAGGGCAGCGGCGTGGCGCGCCTCTACTCGATTGCGACCAGTCCGTTTTTCGGCGGGCTGGGTGTCGGCCGCATGCTGCTCGGATCCGCCGAAGATGCCGCCTTCGAGCACGACCGCATGATGCTGCGTCTCGAAGTTCGCGAGGACAACAGCCGCGCGATCCGTATCTACGAACAGGCCGGGTATCGCAAGATCGGCCGCGAGCCCGGCTACTATGAGGATGGCGAAACGGCACTTCGCTACGAAAAGACCTTGCGTGGCGACATTCCGATCGCCACCAAGGTGCCGTTCTACCCGCAGACCTGCGAATTCACCTGCGGCCCGTGCTGCCTGATGATGGCGATGGCCAATTTCGATCGCGGCTTCGTGCCGGATCCGGTCATGGAAATCCGCCTGTGGCGTGAAGCGACGACCGTCTTCATGATGTCGGGTCCCGGTGGTTGCGAGCCATTCGGCCTCGCTGTCTCGGGCTACGAAAGCGGGCTCGCGGTGGAGATCTACGTTTCCTTCTATGGCGCGTTGTTCCTGCAATCGGTACGCAGTGAGGACAAGCGCAGAGTGATGGAACTGGCCCAGGTCGACTTTCGCCGACGCGCGGAACTTTACGGCATCCCGGTGAATTACCGTGCATTCACAATCGACGATATCCGCGCTGCGATCGCTGAGGGAAAGCTGGTGCTGGTGCTGATCAGCGGCTTCCTGATGTTTGGCAAGAAGGTGCCGCACTGGGTGCTGGCGATCGGCGATGACGGCGACCATATCCTGATCCACGACCCTTGGGTCGAAGACGAAAGGCAGGAGACCATCCTTGATGCAGCCAACATTCCCGTGCCTTACGGCATCTTCATGAACATGGCGCAGTTCGGTCGCGATGGATTGCGTGCCGCCATCACTCTGGGAAAGCGTGACAGATAATGACCTGGGTCATCCTTACCGGCAGGCAGAGCGATCTCGACCAGGTGGCGACACCGCACAAGATCATCACCAATCGCGACTATCTCGCGCACCCGTCACTGTTTCGCGGCCAGTGGCCGAAGGTCATCAACCTGTCGAACAATTACGGCTACCAGAGCCGCGGCTACTATGCGTCGCTGCTGGCAAGCTCGCGCGGCCACAAGGTGATCCCGACGGTCGAAACGATGATCGACCTGTCGGAGCGCAAGCTCTATGAACACGCGCTGCCGGAACTGGAGCTGGCGCTCAACAAATGCCGCAAGGATCTCGCCGGCGTTTTTCCGCAAAAGGTCTGCATCTTCTTCGGCATCGGCCCGTCGAAAATCTGGGACCGCTTCGCCAAACTTCTGTTCGACTGGTTCCGCGCGCCGGCGCTCGAAGTCCACATCAAGGACAGCGCCGAATGGGCCTCGATCCGCAAGATCGGTTTCCATCCGCTGGCGCGGATGACCGAGGATGAGGAAAAAAGCTTCATCCAGTGCCTGGAGACCTACACCAACCGCGAATGGCGCGACACCAAGGGCCGCACGCCGGCGCGCTACACCTTCGCCACGCTGGTCGACCCGCATGAGGAATTGCCGCCATCGGAGATATCGTCGCTGCGCTATTGGGCCAAGATCGCCGAGAAGATGGGTGTCGAAATCGAGCCGATCACCAAGCGGGACCTCGCCAAGCTCGCCAATTACGACGCGCTGTTCATTCGCGAGACCACCTCGATCTCCAACCACACCTATCGTTTCGCCCGCCGCGCCCAGCAGGAAGGCATGCCGGTTATCGACGATCCACTGTCGATGATCCGCTGCACCAACAAGGTCTATCTCAACGAGCTGATGGCCTACAACAAGGTGCCGGTGCCGCCGACGGTGATGATCGCCGGCACCTCGGATCTCGAACTGGCAGCGCAGACGCTGGGCTTTCCGCTGGTGCTGAAAATCCCGGATTCGTCGTTCTCGCGCGGCGTCAAGAAATGCGCCAATTTCGAGGAACTGAAGACGCTTGCTACCGAATGGCTGGAGGATTCCGACCTTCTGATCGCGCAAAAATTCATTCCGACCGAGTATGACTGGCGCGTTGGTGTGCTCGGCGGCCAGCCGCTGTTTGCCGTGCATTATCTGATGGCCAAGAAGCACTGGCAGATCGTCAACCACAAGGCCAACGGCAAGCCCGACCAGGGCGGCATCAAGACCTTCACGCTGAAGGAGACGCCGGCGCATGTCGTCGAGACGGCTGTAAAGGCGGCGCGCTGCATCGGCGACGGGCTCTACGGCGTCGACCTCAAGGAGACCAAGGACGGCGTCTTCGTCATCGAGGTCAACGACAATCCCAACCTCGACCATGGCTGGGAGGATTCCGGCGAGAAGGACGAGGTCTGGGTGCGGCTGACGCAGTGGTTCCTGGAGCGGCTGGACCGGCCGGGGCGGTAATTTGATCGGGGGTAGAACATGCAGTTTATCGTGATCGAGGATTTCACCGGCTGCGATCGCAAGGAGATCTATCGCCGCTTTCGCGACCGCGGCCGCCTGAAACCGGACGAGCTTCTCGTGCACCACAGCTGGATCGCGGCGGACATGAGCCGCTGCTTCCTGCTGGTGGAGACCGATGACGTCACGCTGCTGCAGCGTTGGGTCATCGAATGGGCGGATCTGGTGGAGTTCGAGATCATCCCTGTGGCGACAAACAAGGACATGGCTGAGGCCTTGAGCGGGCACCTCTGATCATCGCCGCACGCTACGTCAACGCAGTGCCGGCGAGTCCACTGCGCGTCGGCATTCGTCGATCAGCCACTGGCGAAACGCCGCCACGACGTCGCGCCTGGCGCTGCGCTCGGGGATCGTCAGGCAATAGGGCTGGCGCAGCTCCAGTGCCTGGGCGAGGGGCCTGACAAGCCGGCCGTCTTCCAGCGCCTCGGCACAGTAGATTCCTTGCGCCAGCGCCACGCCCAATCCCGAAATCGCAAGGTCGAGCGCTGCACGCGATGAGTTGGCCGAGAGGCCGCGCTGCGCTGCCCGGCCGGGCTCGATGCCGGCCGCCTCGAACCAGTTGTGCCAGGACGGAAAGGACGCACCAGTCGGTCCCCAGCCCGTGTGGATAAGCGGCAGACTGGCCAGGCCTTCGGGTTTGATCGTGTCCGCCAGCCCGGGCGCACACACGGGATAGACTGCGTCCTGGACGATGTCCTCGGTCGGGTGCTCGCGATAATGCGGCCCATAGGAGAGCCTGATGTCGATCAGTTCACGGTCGAACGGCACCGGGTCGTCGTCGCCTCTGAGCGATATGTCGACGGCGCCATGGCTTGAGGCAAAACCAGCGAGACGCTGCGAAAGCCAACCCATGGCCATGGATGGCGGCACCGACACCACAAGG
>NZ_RZRK01000456.1:0-5081 GCF_003997835.1 Mesorhizobium sp. M7A.F.Ca.CA.004.12.1.1 | reverse complement strand
TTCACCTGAAAAGACCGAGCCCGAGTTCTTCACTGACAAGATCTTTATGATGAAAAGGTGAACCATGCCGAAATATCACATTGGCGATCACGTCACTTGGAACTCGGAAGCGGGATCTGCGAGCGGCAGTATCATACGAATCCATGAAGAGGATTTCGTTTTCAAGGGATACACCCATCACGCCTCCAACGAAGAGCCGCAATATGAAATAAGGAGTGACAGAACGGATCATATCGCAGCCCATATAGAGAGGGCGCTCTCCAGAAAGCTGTGATCATGCAGTTCTATTCAATTGGCCATTCTACACGCTCTTTTCGCCAGTTTGCGGCGATTCTCGAACGCGCCTCTATAGACCTGATTGCCGACGTGAGAGCGTTTCCCCGGTCGCGCCGTAATCCCGAGTACAACATAGACATATTGCCGATCACTCTGGGCGCGTCCAGTATTTCTTATGAGTATTTTGCTGACTTGGGTGGCCGCCGACAGTGGCAAGTCGACGTGCCTGATTGCTGCAATGCGCTTTGGCGAAATCGCAGTTTTCACAACTACGCGGACTATGCACTATCAGACGCTTTTCAAGACTCTCTCGACGCGCTGATCTCACGAGGCAGCACAAACAAACTGGCGGTGATGTGTTCGGAGGCCGTCTGGTGGCGTTGTCATCGACGAATAATCGCGGACCATCTTATTTCACGCGGCCACGCCGTTTGTCACCTGATGGGCCTGGGGCAAATGAGCCGGGCGACGCTCACCGCAGGTGCGGTTGTTATAGAGCATGGACGTGTGGTTTATCCGCCCAGTGAGTCTGACTAGCGAAGCTGGCCCCATTTTACCGCCCTTAGGTCGACCTGACGGGGGCGCCGCCGATGCGTTGAGTGCGTCGAAGGATCTGAATCACGACCAGATCAAATGTATTCGCGAACATCCGTCGTGGGCGTTCTCTGGATGCTGTAGTCACTGGCGTGCCGGTTCCGTGACATAGCAGGGATAGTCTGCCTGCGCCCGCGAAGACCTTGCAGCGTCCAACTCGATAATGACGATTGGTCGGTCAGATGATGTCGTTGCAAGCAGCCGCCCGCCGGGAGCAAAGGCGAAGCCGCGACCGCCGAAGAGCGGCCCCTGATGTCCAAGCCGGCCGCTCCGGTTTGAACTGACCACGTAGCAGCCACTCACAAGCGCAGCCATCGCGCCGGCGATCTGCCAGGACCGGTAGTCTGGGCCAGTTGCGCGCGGCAGAGCAATTAGGCTGGCGCCGTTGCGTCCATATGCGCGAGCGTGTTCATTGAACATCGCCTCGGTGCATAAGAGCACACCCGCCATAACGCCGCCAACCTGCGTCGTCGTGAAGTCGCGCGCGGCGGTGGCATACCACTCGGTCTCGTGCCATCCGGGCTCCGCTGGAAAATACTGTTTTCGGTGTACTGCTCGGATCTGGCCATCCTCGATCACCACCGCCTCATTCGCAAGACGGTCTCCTTCCCAAATCGGGCGCGAGGTCAGTACCGTCGGCACCTCCAAAGCAGACAGCGCCGCTAAACCCTGATCGTGGAGCGCAATGCTAGCCGTCGCGATGCTCGCATTGAAACGGCTGCTTGAGGCAATCCAATTTCCAAATGGCAATTCGTTCGTGATGAGCAAGTCGGGCCGCTCGCTACGAACGCGTCTTGAGATATCGGTCCAAAGCGAACCGCGAGGTTGCAGGCCGTCTGGCCATTCGACAAAGCCGATACGCATTTACCCTCCGCCACAGCTTTCTCATCGTGGATCTTATGCGACGCCGACGACGGGAAATGAATGCAATCTCTCTCGCCTCGGGAGGCTTTTGACAGCACGTGATGGTCCATTCTAGCTGGCCAGCCAGCCGTTCGGATTGTGCTCATGTCTAGTCGAAAAAACCAATGGTACGATTCTCGCTCTGCCGTTTCCTGACTAGCCTCCAACCGTGAACTTAACCCTTGGAGGCGACGGACATGGACGTACAAGCACTTACTCCGGCATTCAGATTCAATCGCCGCGAGATGGTGGCCGGTATGGCGACCCTTGCGGCCACGCCACTGCTTCCCGTTCCAGCGTCCGCGCAGGACGCCAACCCTCTTTCTAAAGGAGAGCATCTAATGAGCAGCGGATACATCACGACAAGGGACGGCACGGAGATCTTCTACAAGGACTGGGGCCCCAAAAGTGCCCAACCTATCCATTTCCACCACGGCTGGCCGCTGTCTGCCGACGACTGGGACAACCAGATGCTATTCTTTCTGGCGAACGGATATCGAGTCGTCGCCCACGACCGCCGCGGCCATGGCCGTTCGACTCAGGTAGCCACCGGCAACGATATGGACCATTACGCCGCCGACGCCGCCGCCGTGGTCGAGCATCTTGACCTCCGGGATGTCATCCATATCGGCCACTCGACGGGTGGCGGCGAGGTTGCCCGCTATGTAGCCAGATATGGCGAGCCGCAGCGCCGCGTCGCCAAGGCCGTTTTGATCAGCTCGGTTCCGCCCCTGATGCTGAAGACCCCCTCCAATCCTGGGGGTACGCCGATCGAGGTGTTCGATGGCTTTCGCAAGGCGCTAGCGGCCAGCCGGTCGCAGTTCTATCTCGACGTCGCCTCCGGCCCGTTCTACGGCTACAATCGGCCTGGCGCCAAGGTCTCGCAGGGTGTAATCGAGAATTGGTGGCGCCAGGGTATGATGGGTGGCGCAATTGCACAGTACGAAGGCATTAAGGCCTTTTCCGAGACTGACCAAACGGACGACCTGAAGGCGATCACCGTGCCGACCCTGATCATGCAGGGAGAGGACGACCAAGTGGTTCCCTACAAGGATGCTTCGGTGCTCCAGCACGAGCTGATCAAAAACAGCACGCTGAAGCTTTACCCTGGCTATCCCCACGGCGCCTTTACCATCCATGCAGACGTGTTCAATCCGGAAATCCTGTCCTTTCTGAAAGGTTAGTAGTCGAGCACCCAATCTGGAGAAGACGTTCCGTACGCCTTCTCCAGGCCGCTGTCTTTGCCCATGCAGGCATTGGGGAACGCTCACACTTCTGGACAGGCCAAGACTGCCGGACGTGCGCCGACCAGCGCGACATGCTCAAAACATCGGCCGGGCCGGGCTTTTCGCGACCAACTGTTGAACCCTACGTCACTCGCCTGGCCCGGCCGGTAGAGCTTTTTTGGAGATCGTTATGTCCCACCATCTTGATTCCCCGATCGCACGCCAAGACATCCGCCTCGACATCACTGACCTCTATGTCTTTCGTGGGACGACAGGCACGGTATTCGCGATTAATGTCTGCCACTCGATTTTTGGCAAACTTCCGGTGCCTGGGTACCATCCGGAGGGAATGTACGAGTTCAAGATTGATCTCGACGGCGATGCGATCGAGGACATCACCTTTCGCGTAACATTCGATGCTGCGGACGCGGATGGCAATCAACGCTTTATGTTGCGTCGGATCGATGGGACGGATGCTAGCGATCCGAACTCGCCCGGGGTGGCGATCATCGATGGGTTCACCAACCGAGGCGCGACAACGGCCGATGGGCTTCGCTTCTGGGCGGGAAAGGCCGCCGACCCGTTTTGGATAGATCCTGACGTCCTTCACGCGGTAGGCCACGCATTCCAGGACGGCACAGTGATCAACCTTGTCGGATGGGATCCGGCAAAGGCCCGAAATCTCTTTGCCGGGCACACGGTATACTCGATCGTGCTCGAGGTTCCCGACGACGAACTGCTGATCGGGGCCATTAGCAAGCGCCTCGGCGTGTGGGCTGTTGCGACGTTAGCCACCGACGCGGGCGGTTGGCGCCCGATCAATCGCATCGGACTGCCGATGATCCACCCGCTGTTCACGCAATTCGACGAGGATCTGGGCAACAGGCTGAACGCCGGCCGGCCGGCCGACGATTTTGCAACTTACGGTCTCCGGACTGCCAACGCCATCGCGGCGGTCGTCGCCGCCAACGGTACCTCGGAGGACCCTGCAGGCTACGGTTCGACGGTCGCCCATCGTTTCTTCCCGAACATCTTACCCTACGAGGTGGGCACGCAGGCGACATTCGGATTTGGACAGTGGAACGGCCGTTCGCTGACGGACAATGCCGCCGACGTCATGTGCAGCATCGCGGCCAACGCGCCGATCCGCCTCGGCATCGGCAAGGAGTCTGTGACGTCGAAACCGTCAACGATCTTTCCTTATATGCCGCCGGTCGTTGCTTAAGGCTCCCAAACGAGAGTCAAGCATTGAGCTCCGATTCTTACATAGAATTTCAGACTGAGAGCCGAGAAAGGAATTCGACATGTTGAAACAACTGTTTGTCATAACCGTAACCTTGATGTTCAACGTCATGCCGGCGTTCGCACATCTTAACCCGGAGGAGCATGGCTCGCTTCTCGCAGGCTTCTCTCATCCTTTGTTTGGGCTCGACCACATTCTGGCGATGATCGCTGTGGGCTTGTGGGCTGCTCTGCTCGGTGGGCGGTCCACATGGCTCATCCCCTCAGCGTTTGTCGGAACCATGGTCGTCGGCTTCGTTGTGTCCATGCTCGGTGGTGACCTCCCATTCGCAGAGCCCGTCGTTGCAGCGTCAGTTCTCATTCTCGGTCTGCTGGCTTTCGCAGCACTTCAAGTTCCAACATCGGTGGGAATGGTATTGGTCGGCTTCTTCGCATTTTTCCATGGGTACGCACATGGCGGTGAACTTGGTGAAGCGGGAGCGTTTCCGTTCCTGGTAGGGTTTGTCATCGCGACTACTCTGCTTCATGCCCTCGGCGTGAGGATAGGTCTTGGGCTATCGCGGCCTGCGATTGGCGGAGTGCAACGTTGGGTCGCCCAAATGGCTGGCGGCCTCACGGCGCTCGCCGGTTTATGGATAGTCGCCGGCGGTTAGTAGGCTCGTGTTCTTCTAATGATCATAGGTGCGCTCGTAGCTTCGGCCGCAGGCTCCCCGCCACCCCCTTTGAGGTCAGCAGGCCACGCAGTGGTCGTTACGCCGCGCCGCGCCGATTAGTTCGTCGAAACATGTCGAAGATCGGCGGCCGTATCGTCCGCATGACAGTCGACATGGTTGATCATGC
>NZ_RZRK01000455.1:0-5086 GCF_003997835.1 Mesorhizobium sp. M7A.F.Ca.CA.004.12.1.1 | reverse complement strand
ATGGCGCTGGCGCGAAAACTCCTCGTCATTCTCAATGCAAAAGCACGCGATGCGCGCATGGAGTTCGCCAATGCAACTTGACACCACAGATAGTCGCTCATTGCCCTGCCGGGCATTTCTCCCCGTATAGTGACGGGGAGAAAGATGCTGTTGTCCGATGGTTTCACCAATTATCAATGTTGCGAGAAGAACGCCAAGAGTGCGGCCAGCTTCCTTCTCCCCGTCACTATACGGGGAGAAGATGCCGGCAGGCAGATGAGGGGCGGCGCAAGCGGATCGCGCTAAGCCCGTTCGGCCAGCAATTCCTCGCCGCGCTTCTCGCGGATTAGATTGACGAAGCGACGGAACAGATAGTGCGAATCCTGCGGGCCGGGCGAAGCCTCCGGGTGATGCTGGACCGAGAACACCGGCCGGCCAGTCAGCGTGATGCCGCAGTTCGAACCATCGAACAGTGAGACGTGGGTTTCCTCGACGCCTGATGGCAGCGAGTCGGCATCGACGGCAAAGCCGTGGTTCATCGAGACGATCTCGACCTTGCCGGTGGTGTGGTCCTTGACCGGATGGTTGGCGCCGTGATGGCCCTGGTGCATCTTGGCGGTCTTGCCGCCCAGCGCCAGTGCCAGCATCTGGTGGCCGAGGCAGATGCCGAACACGGGGATGTCGGTCTTCAACAGATCCCGGATGACCGGCACGGCATAATCACCGGTGGCTTCCGGGTCGCCGGGGCCATTGGAGAGAAAAATGCCGTCCGGCTGCATGGCAAGGATTTCTTCGGCGCCGGTCTTGGCCGGCACCACCGTGACCTTGGCGCCGAGGCCGGCGAGCAGGCGCAATATGTTACGTTTGACGCCATAATCGATGGCGACGACATGCATTGTCGGTTCGGTCTGTTCGCCAAAGCCTTCGTTCCACACCCAGGGCGTCTCGCGCCAGACCGAGGACTGGCCCGAGGTGACATCCTTGGCGAGGTCGAGCCCGATCAGGCCCGACCATGCGGCGGCGCGCCGCTTCAGATCGTCGAGATCGAACACGCCGTCGGGCGCGTGCGCGATGACGGCGTTGGGCATGCCCTTTTCGCGGATCAGTGCGGTCAGAGCGCGCGTGTCGATGCCCGACAGGGCGACGATGCCGCGCTTCTTCAGCCATTGGTCGAGACCGGCGCCGGCGCGATAGTTGGAAGGATTGGTGACATCGGCCTTGAACACGGCGCCGACGGCACCGGCGCGGGCGGCGGGATTGAGGTCCTCGATGTCCTCGTCATTGGTGCCGATGTTGCCGATATGCGGGAAGGTGAAGGTGACGATCTGGCCGGCATAGGAAGGGTCTGTGAGGATTTCCTGGTAGCCGGTCAGCGCCGTGTTGAAGCAGACTTCGGCGACGGCGGAGCCGGTGGCGCCGAGACCGCGACCTTCGATGACGGTGCCGTCGGCCAGCACCAGAAGGGCGGTCGGCTTTTCAGTGGCCCAGGCGGGCGTCGAGGCGGCGGTCATCTCGGCCATGCGGCACTCCTATCAGGCCGCGCGCTGCAACCGGCCCGGCGGGCCATCTGCGCGGCAAACGGCGCGAAGCGGCGATTTCGCGGCTCCCACGCAGTCAAATTTCCGTTCATGCAAGGCCCAGTACATAGGGGAAGGGGGCAGGGCGGTCAATGATCATGCGAAATGCCGCCATGTTTTATTTCGCCTAGCAAAATCAGTGGCTTGCCCCGGCATATCAGGGTTTGCCTTGGCTCGCCCCCGGCGCTATTGTCCGCGCCGATCGAAGGAGAATGCACCATGCGCGGAAAAATCGCCGAATCCCTGAAGAGCGCGATGAAGGCGCAGGACAAGCACCGGCTGCCGACATTGCGGCTGATCCAGGCGGCTATTCACGACCGCGACATCGCCAATCGCGGTTCGGGCAAGGAGCCGGCCAGCGACGAGGAGATCCTGCAGATCCTGGCCAAGATGGTGAAGCAGCGCGAGGAATCGGCCAAAGCCTTCGACGACGGCAAGCGGCCCGATCTCGCCGCGCAGGAGCGCGGCGAGATGGAGATCATCCGCACCTTCCTGCCGACGCAGTTGGACGATGCGGCGGTGACGGCTGCGGCGCGCGAGGCGATCGCCGCGACCGGTGCGGCCAGCCAGAAGGACATGGGCAAGGTGATTGCCGCACTGAAGCAGAAATATGCCGGCCAGATGGATTTCGGCAAGGCGAGCGGCATCGTCAAGGGCCTGCTGCAGTAGGGTGCTGCTCATCTCGTCGCTTGGGTGGCCGACCGGGCGCTCCCGGAACCCAGATCCGTCCGGAATCGAAGTCCAGGAGTTGGAACTCGGATACCGCTGAGATGTTTATCCGTCATGCAACTGGAGAGATGTCATGACTGAGAACGAAACCCGCTATGAAACCGGTGCGACGAAATATCCGGCAAAGATCGATGCCGACGCTTCCGATGAATTCTCCCAGGATGCGGCCGCCAACAAGAAGCCCGCCGGCGGAATGGGGCTCACCCGCAGGAAGGATGAAGTAGAAGACCGAACCCGCCAGTCGGAGGGACAAAACCCGCCAAGGCAAGTCACGCCGAGCGCCGCAACCGAAAAGACGTCCGGCGCCGGCCCCGCTATCGCGGAGCGTTCAAAGGACGCCAAGGCTCCGAAGAGCGGCCGCCAGCCTGGAGCGTATGTCAAGAAGTGATCGCTGGACGGGACCCGAGAGGTCCTGGCGTTGCCACTTGCGCCTTTCGCGACTGGTTGGTGGGTGTCTGTCCGGCGGGCCCCGTCGGCTCCAATGCACGGCGCAATGTCGGCGCTTCCTGCTGGATATGATCCCACAGCCGGTTGGCGATCGGCCCATGCGGTCGGTCGCGGCGCCGCGCCACCACCAGTTCGTCGGTGCGGCCCGGCAGATGGCGGCCGGCAATGGATTGCAGGCGCCCGTCATGCAGTTCTTCCTCGATCAGGAAGCGGGGCAGGTGGCCCCAGCCAAGGCCCTGCAGGATGATCTCCTTCTTCATGCCCTGGTCGGCGACGAGGCATTGCGGCGCGCCTTCGATCAGCGAATAGTTTTGTTGTGGCGAATGGCGGGCGCTGTCGCGCATGACGCATTGGGTGAGTGCCTGCATCTGATCCAGAGTGATCGGCTGCTCGATACGCCCGGGCAGAAAGCCCGGCGCCACCACGGGAATGAAGGACACCTTGCACAGATCGACCCATTCCACCCGCGCATCGCCCTTGTCGACCCAGTGCAGGATCAGATCGGCTTCGTCATCGAATAGACGCTCCCATGGGCCGCCCACCGCTTCAAAATGCAGATGCAGGCGCGTGCCGGGGCACTGTGCGAAGAACCGCCCGAGCATGCCCAGCACATGCGGGCGCGGGCACAGGTCGCCTATCACCACGTGGATCTCGCTTTCCTCACCCATCGCCAACTGGGCGGCATGGACGCGCAAACCGTCCAACTCGCGCAGCAGCGATAGCGCTCGGCGGTGGAACGAAAGCCCGGCCTCGGTCGGACGCACGCGATAGCCGCTGCGGTCCAAAAGGATGAGGCCGAGCTGTCGTTCCAGCTTGGCGACGGCGGCGAACACCGCCGGGTGCGAGCGATACAGCATGGCCGCCGCAGGTTGAAAACCGCCGGTGCGGACCACTGCATCGAAGCATTGCAGGTCGTGCAGGGTGAATTCGGCCATGTCAGTTTTTACTACAGAGATTGTTCTATCTTTGTAATATCAACAAAATCGCTCCACGGCTAGGCTCTGTCTCGTTCAACGTTCCAGAAGGAATCTTCATCATGAATGAGCTGAATTTCGTCACAACGGGCGACGGCACGCGCATCGCCTACCGCTTCGATGGCGAGGCAAGCAAGCCGGTGCTGGTGCTGTCGAATTCCATCGGCACCACGCTGCACATGTGGGACAGGCAGATCGGCGAATTGTCGAAGCATTTCCGTGTCTTGCGCTACGATTTTCGCGGCCATGGCGGATCGAGCGTTCCCGTCGGCGCCTACTCGCTCGACCGGCTTGGCCGCGACGTCATCGAGCTGCTCGACGCGCTCGACCTGCAACGCGTACATTTCCTTGGCCTGTCGCTCGGCGGGTTCGTCGCGCAGTGGCTCGGCATCCACGCGCCGGAGCGGATCGACCGGCTGATCCTGAGCAACACCTCGTCCCATCTCTCGCCGGCAAGCTATTTCGACGAGCGGATTGCCGCGGTGCGGCAGGCACCGGACATGTCGGAAACCGCCGAGACGTTCCTGAGCAACTGGTTCCCCACGTCGATGGTTGCCGCCAACGAGCCGGTGGTCGAAGAGTTTCGCACCATGCTGCTGGCTATCGACCGGCAAGGTCTGGCGGGTCTGTTCGCAGCGGTTCGCGACGCCGATCTTCGCCGCACCGTAGCACTGATACCGCGGCCGACGCTGGTGATCGCCGGTCGGCACGACACGGTGACAGCAGCCAGCCACGGTGAGATGATTGCCGCGGCGGTGCCCGGCGCGAAGCTTATAGTGCTGCCCGCGGTCCATCTGTCGAACATCGAATATCCGGCAGAGTTCATCCAGGCTGTGGTCGATTTCCTGCGCTGAACTGGAGCGCGACGGAAAGGCGTCCGGCACCAGTCCGGCGGTCGCCGAAACGTTCAAAGGACGTACTGGTTCAGAAGGCGGGGCGGCGGCCTCGGTCAACGTGAGCGCCTCGGTGAACCGAGCCATCTGGCGAAAAGCTTATTCAACGCCTTCGGAACGATCCCGTCACCTTGCCATTATCAGCACGAGAGCCGGCTCGGACAGGCAAGCGCCGTGACCCGACCTTAGAGGCGGCCGATGACTTTCGAGCGCCAACACGAACACACCGGAGGAAGCGATGACTGGACGCAAAACCCATGACCAACAAATTCGCATCATTGAAGAGCGGGAAAACACAAAGAATGCCGGCAAGGATTTCGATTCAGAGGCGGATCTGAAACGATCAGCGGCGGAACGCGAAGCGCTGCGCAAAGGATCGGACATGAGAACCGACACACCTAACCTCGTCGATCCGGACGACCGCAACATCCTTCGCGGCAAAAATCAGGAAAGCGTCCATCACAAAAATCGTCCTGACGACTAGATG
>NZ_RZRK01000454.1:0-5105 GCF_003997835.1 Mesorhizobium sp. M7A.F.Ca.CA.004.12.1.1 | reverse complement strand
GCCGTGCAGTCGAAATTGCTCGGCGCCGAGGAGGTGACGATCTGCTACCGGCGCGGCCAGGAGCACATGAATGCGTCCGAGTTCGAGCAGGATCTGGCCGCCGCCAATGGCGTCACCATCCGCCACTGGCTGCAGCCGAAGCGGGTGATCGCCGAGGGCGGCAAAGTGTCGGGCATCGAACTCGAATACACCGCCATGAACGGCGACAGGCTTGCCGGCACCGGCGAGACCCTGACGCTCGTTGCCGACCAGGTGTTCAAGGCGATCGGACAGAGTTTTGTGCCGGCAGCCCTCAACGGCAGCGGTGCGTCGATCGATCTCGAAGCCGGCCGCATCAAGGTGGATGCGGAAGGGCGTACGTCGCTTGCCAGGGTCTGGGCCGGCGGCGACTGCATCTTCGGTGGCGACGACCTCACCGTCTCGGCGGTCGCGCAGGGGCGCGACGCTGCGGAGAGCATCAACCGGGCACTGACCTCGAACGGGAGGGCATGAGCATGGCAGATATCAGAAACAATTTCGTCGGCATCAAGTCGCCCAATCCGTTCTGGCTTGCCTCGGCGCCGCCGACCGACAAGGCCTACAACGTCATCCGCGCCTTCAAGGCCGGCTGGGGCGGCGTGGTGTGGAAGACGCTCGGCGAGGAAGGCCCGCCGGTGGTCAACGTCAACGGCCCGCGCTATGGCGCGATCTGGGGCGCCGACCGCCGCCTGCTCGGCCTCAACAACATCGAGTTGATCACCGACCGCGACCTGCAGGTCAATTTGCGCGAGATCAAGCAGGTCAAGAAGGACTGGCCCGACCGCGCCATCGTCGTCTCGCTGATGGTGCCTTGCGTCGAGGAGGCCTGGAAGGCGATCCTGCCGGTGGTCGAGGAGACCGAAGCCGACGGCATCGAGCTGAATTTCGGCTGCCCGCACGGCATGTCGGAGCGCGGCATGGGCGCGGCTGTCGGCCAAGTGCCGGAATATATCGAAATGGTGGTGCGCTGGTGCAAGCAGAACACCCGCATGCCCGTCATCACCAAGCTGACGCCCAACATCACCGATGTGCGCAAGCCCGCACGGGCGGCACATGCCGGCGGCACCGATGCGGTGTCGCTGATCAACACCATCAATTCAATCACCGGTGTCGACCTCGACAGCTTCGCGCCGCAGCCGACAATCGACGGCAAGGGCTCGCATGGCGGCTATTGCGGCCCGGCGGTGAAGCCGATCGCCATGAACATGGTGGCCGAGATCGCGCGCGATCCAGAAACCCGCGGCCTGCCGATCTCCGGCATCGGCGGCATCACCACCTGGCGTGACGCGGCCGAATTCATGGCGCTCGGCGCCGGCAATGTGCAGGTGTGCACGGCGGCGATGACCTATGGCTTCAAAATCGTGCAGGAAATGATCGCGGGCCTCGAAAACTGGATGGACGAGAAGGGGCACGCCTCGCTCAACGACATCGTCGGCCGCGCCACGCCCAATGTGACCGATTGGCAGTATCTCAACCTGAACTACGTCGCCAAGGCGCGTATCGACCAGGATGCCTGCATCAAATGCGGCCGCTGCCACATCGCCTGCGAGGACACTTCGCACCAGGCGATCACCAGCATGGTCGACGGCGTCAGGCACTTCGAGGTGATCGAGGCCGAATGCGTCGGCTGTAATCTCTGCGTCAATGTCTGCCCGGTCGAGAACTGCATCACCATGGAGCCGCTGGCAGCCGGCGTGATGGACCAGCGCACCGGCAGGCCGGTATCGCCCGTCTATGCCAACTGGACGACGCACCCGAACAACCCGATGGCCAAGGTGGCAGCGGAATAGGGACACGTCACGAGAAGAGCGCCGAGGGCGCAGCAGCTTCTCTTCCCCCCCGTATAGTGACGGGGAGAAAGACGCTGTCATCGCCGATTTCGCCAATCACCAACGTATTCCTTTTTCGAAAGCGGACGACTCTGCATTTTCCTATTGCAGATAAGAATTATCCACGATAATATATATCCATGATAAAGGAGCCGATCCAATGAAACTGGGCGAGGGCGTTGAGGCAGCCATCCATTGCGCTGCCACGCTGGCGAGTGTGGAGGGGAACAGCACCATGCCTGGCGCTGCTCTCGCCGAGGCCTTTGGCCTGTCGCCTAGCTATCTGCTGAAGCATCTCAACATGCTGAGCGCCGCGCGCATCCTGGAATCGGTGCCCGGGCCTGCCGGTGGCTATCGGCTGGCGCGGCCGGCCGAGCGCATCACGCTGCTCGACATCGTGCTGGCCGTCGAGGGCCGCGAGCCGGCCTTCCGTTGCGGCGAGATACGCCAGCGCGGTCCGGTGAAGCTCGATGCTTCAGCCTATGTCAAACCCTGCGGCATCAACGCGGCGATGCTGAAGGCCGAGCGCGCCTATCGCGCCGCGCTCGCCGAGACCAAGCTGTCCGATATCGTGGCCACCTATGCGGCAGAAGGCGATCCCAGGTCACTTGCCGCGAGCTGCGCCTTCGTCGAGCGCCACCAGCGGCCGCAAAAATCCAGTTAACCCCGCCGACCCAAACCCAGGCAGATTTGAAAGGACAAGAAGATGAAACAGAGGCTGCAATTTTTCGCCAAGGCGCCGGAGATCATGAAGGCCGTGTCGGCGCTCAACAAGGCGGTGGACGAATGCGGGCTCGAGGTGAGCCTGCTGCACCTGATCAAACTCAGAGCGTCGCAGATCAATGGCTGCTCGTACTGCGTCGAGATGCATAGCCGCGAGGCGAGGCGCGACGGCGAGACCGAGCAGCGGCTCTACCTGGTTTCAGCCTGGAAGGAATCGCCGCTGTTTTCCGAGCGCGAACGCGCCGCCTTGGCCTGGACCGAGGCCGTCACCCTGATCGCCAACAATGGCGTGCCGGACGAGCTCTATGCAAAGACGCTCGAGCATTTCTCGGAAGAGGAATTGGTCAAGCTGTCCGTTGCGCTCGGCATGATCAACACCTGGAACCGGCTGTGCATTCCGTTCCAGGCCATTCACCCGATGCCGGCGGCCAAGGCCGCCTGATTGTCCATTTATGTTGGGAGCGCCGTCGAAAGACGGCGCTCCACTTTCCAAGGGAGCGTTTGATGCCTGCCGATTTGCCTTCAACCTTGTTGTTTCTCGCTCGCCTGTTGCTCGGCGGCGCCTTCGTCTTCGCCGGCCTGCGCAACATCCAGAACGCGGCCTTCCTGACCCAGATGATGGCTGCGCGCGGCGTGCCGCAGGCAAGATTGGCGCTGTGGCTCGGCATCGTGCTTCAGATCGCCGCCGGCGTGCTGGTCATCGCAGGATTGTGGACGGCACTCGCGGCCGCGGTGCTGCTGGTGTTCCTGATCGTTGCCACGCCGATGTTCCACAATTTTTGGGACCATCAGGGCCCGGATCGTGCGTCCCGCATCAATGGCTTCGTCGGCAATGTCGCCCTGAGCGGTGGCTTTCTGACCCTGATCGCGCAATCCGTTTGACGCACAGTTGCATGCCGACTGCGGCCTCTGGTGCCGACGGCTCGATCATAAAATCGGAACCAATCGAGGCGTTGACGCATTTCACACCTGCATGCCCAGCATCCAGGATGGAATATGAAAATCGCCCATGTCGCGCCGCTTTATGAATCGGTGCCGCCAAGGCTCTATGGCGGCACCGAGCGCATCGTCTCGTATCTAACCGAAGCGCTGGTCGATCTGGGCCATGAGGTGACGCTGTTCGCCAGTGGCGACAGCCAGACTTCCGCGACGCTGGTAGCCAGCCGGGAACGCGCGCTGCGCCTCGATCCGCGTCCGCTCAAATCCGAGATCGCTGCGCATCTTTCGATGCTTGCTCAGGTGAGGGACCGGGCGTCGGAGTTCGATGTCATCCACTTCCACCTCAGCCATTTCCTGCACTTTTCCTTCTTCGAGGATCTCGCCGACCGCACGGTGACGACGCCGCATGGCAGGCTGGATTATGTGGACCTGGCGCCGGCCTATGAACGGTTTCCGCGTTTTCCCCTGATTTCCATTTCGCACAGCCAGAAGGCGGGCCTTGCCAAGGCCAATTGGCTGGCGACGATCCATCACGGGCTGCCGACCACTCTCTACGAACCGACTTTCGAGACGACGGCGGAAGAACCCTACCTTGCCTTCCTCGGCCGGTTCTCACGCGACAAGCGCCCGGACCGCGCCATCGAGATCGCCTTGCGGTCGGGGCTCAAGCTGAAGCTTGCGGCAAAGATCGGCGACGACGACCGCGCCTATTTCCACGAGGTGGTCGAACCGTTGATCGACGGCGATCGCATCGTCTATGTCGGCGAGATCGAGGAGGACCAGAAGGCGGAATTTCTCGGCAAGGCGGCCGGCCTGCTGTTCCCGATCGACTGGCCGGAGCCGTTCGGGCTCGCCGCCATCGAGGCCATGGCCTGCGGTACGCCGGTGATCGCCTGGAATTGCGGTGCGCTGCCCGAGATCATCGATCAAGGCGTGACCGGTTTCATCGCTGACACGCTGGATGGAGCGGTCGCCGCGGTGCCTGCTTTGCTGCAGCTCGACAGGCGCAAGGTGAGGGCCGTTTTTGAAAAGCGTTTTTCCGCTCGAAGAATGGCCGGCGACTATCTGGCCGCCTATGCGGGCCTGATCGGCGTCCCGAGCGCGGCGAAGGCGTCTTGAGCAGCGACGTGCTCGAGCCACGGCAACGAAACAACAGGGATCTTTGACGAATGGCCCAACTCGATGAGCGCCAGCTCGATCCTGCGGTTGCGCTTGCATCGCTCGACGCCACCGCACCTCGCGAGCCGCATCGGCTGTTTGCGCTCAAACAGGGCGATTGCGTCGCGGTTGCCGACGCCTATGGCGACATACGTGGAGCCGGCGACGGTTTCTTTCGCGACGACACACGGGTTCTTTCCGAGTTCCGGCTGACCGTCGGCGGCAGGCAGACATCGCTGCTCGGCGCCTCGCTCAGCCAGGACAATGTGCTGTTCACCACCAATTTGACCAATCTGCCGATACAGAGCGCCGGCGGACGCGACATCCCGCAGGGAGCCATCCACATCGAACGCGTCAGGCTGCTCTGGCAGGACAGGCTGTTCGAACGCATCACGCTTTCCAATTACAGCCGGGAACATTCGACGATCAACGTTTCCC
>NZ_RZRK01000453.1:0-5127 GCF_003997835.1 Mesorhizobium sp. M7A.F.Ca.CA.004.12.1.1 | reverse complement strand
GCCGTTGCATGTGCCGCAGTTGTTGCAGGCCGGCCGACCGTCATAATCCTCGGAGATCGCCGCAGCCTCGACCGGCCACCAGTGCCAGTCAAGCGCATCGAAACCGGAAGCAAGGCGCTTCGCCACCTTGGACACAGGCATCGGCGGGGTCGGACAGCGGTCTCGTGGCGGCATGGCCAGGTCGCCGGCAAGGCCCGACACGCCGACGAGCTTGTCGGCCTGCTCGTAAAAGGAGGCGAGATCCTCATACGTGATCGGCCAGTCCGGCTGAAGACCATGCTCCGTGCCCTTGCGGAAATCGGAAGGACGATAGCGTGGCCAGATTGCGCCATAGACATTGGTTGACCCGCCGACGGCATTCCACATCAGGATTTGCGAGGAGTCCGAATTGACGGGGAAATCGTCCGGATGGCTGCGCTTGTTGACGTCCGGGCTCCAGTTGGTCCGGCGCTGCCACGACCAGTCGGAATGGAGATGCGGATGGTCTTTCGCCTCCACCCAGGATCCCTGTTCCAGGCAGACGACATCGAGACCGGCTTCTGCAAGTGTCAGTGCTGCCAAGGATCCTGTCGCGCCGGCGCCCACTATCAATACGTCACAGATGCGATCTGTTGTCATCTTTCCAATCCCCAGCGATCTGTCATTACCGTGTCCAGCCCGAGCGGCGACGTGTCGACGGGCCTGACCTTTTCGGTCTCCAGGTAATGGCCGCGCCGATGGGCTGGCTGGTCCCGGTTGAAATCGAAAGGCGCCATGTCGTAGCCGGTCAGATGGGGCCGGTGGGAGTACGGACGCCCCGTGTTCCGAATGGCCTCGATGACGAAGGGCGTTTCGTAATAAGCGAGTGTCACCGCCGTGTAGATCTTGTCGAAAAGCTCCGCGTCGGCTTGCTCGAAGACCTTGACGGCCGCGATGCGGGTGTCGCCATTGCTGCTTGAAAGGCCACCCCTTTCCCAGCCCAGCAGATCGGCCAGTGCCGTAGTCTGCACGTCGCTCCAATCCGCAAAGAGGCGCATCGACACGATGCCGTGCACGCCGGCCTCGGACGCGGAGGGCCAACTCTCGTTGCCAGGGATCAGTTCATCGACAAGAGCGCGGATCATCCGCGTTCTCTCAGGTGGAGAAAGCGGCGAATTCCGTTCGCCGGCAAGAGCATGCGATTGAGGGCTCATGCCGCACCTGCCTTTCGATCGATCGTGACGGTGATCATCTTGAGTTCGGTCATGGCTTCCATCGTGTGCACGCCGCCCAGTCGGCCGATGCCGCTCTTGGTGCCGCTTCCGCCGCCGAAGGGCAGGTGAATTTCCCACCATGTGCTGCCGGCATTGATATTGACGATCCCGGCGGGGATCGCCCTGGCGACCGAAACACCCCGCGCCACATTCGCCGTGAAGACGCCGACCGACAGGCCATATTCGCTGTCGAGCGCCAGATCGAGCGCTTCAGCCTCGTTCTTGAAAGTGAGAACGGGCACGACGGGGCCGAAGGTTTCCTCGCGATTGAGTTTCATCTCGCGCGTGACGCCGGTAATGATCGTCGGCTCGAAAAACAGCCCGCTGCCGAGATCGGGGCGCGGCTTGCCGCCACAGAGCACCTTGGCACCCTGCGCGATTGCGTCATCGATGTGCTCCTTGACCTTGGCTGCGACCTTCGCGTTGTTCAGCGGCCCCATGGTCGTTCCCTGGTGGAAGGGATCACCAAGCACATGTTTTTGCGCATGGGCGACGAGCTTTTCGCAGAGGCTTTCGGCAACCGACTGATGAGCGAGAACGCGGCCCGTCGCGGCGCAGACCTGACCGGCGTTGAAGAATGCGCCGCCGGCCGCGGCGGCGGCCGCCGCGTCAAGATCAGCGTCCTCGAAAACGATCACCGGGCCGTTGCCGCCCAGTTCCAGGAGCAGCGGCTTGCCGGCGCCGCGCTCGGCGATTTTCTTGCCGGTCGCCGCGCTGCCCGTAAAGCCGATTGCCGCGACGTCGGGATGAACCACGACGGCGTCGCCGGCGGTAGCGCCTTCACCGATGACCAGATTGATGACGCCGGCGGGAAGACCGGCGCCGTCGATTACCTCCATCAAGGCACAGGCGACCAGCGAGGTCGACGGGGCGGGCACCCAGACGATGGTGTTGCCGGTCGCAATGCCCGGTGCCAGATATTCGACGGGGATGTTGACCGGGAAGTTCCAAGGGGTAATGACTCCGTAGACCCCGCGCGGCTGGCGGATCGTCATGACGAGCTTCGTCGGATCCTCGGCGGGCAAGGTCTGGCCACCCAGCTGCTTGACGAGTTCGGATGCGAGCCGGAAGCCGTCGGCGGCCTTGCCGACCTCACCCATGGCCTCGGCAAGAACTTTGCCCTGCTCGGTCGACAGGAGGCGTGCGATCTTTTCTTGAGCCGCGTCGATTGCCGAGGCGATGGCAACGCAGATCGCGGCGCGCTTGAAAACCGGCATGCCGGCCCATGTCGGCGCGGCTGCTTTTGCAGCCGCGACAGCCCGTTGTACCGTCTCGCGGCCTGATCGCGGCAACTGGGCAATGGTCTCCCCGGTTGCGGGATTGACCGCCGGCATGGTGTCCGGCTCCGTCTGCCATTCGGCCGCCGCAGCGAGCGTTTGATCATCGGTACCGATATCCTGGCCCGCGATGACCAGACCGGCGGCAAAGATACGTTCAGGCGCAACGACAATCTCGCCGCGCGTGTCTTCAAGGGAAAACGCGCCATTACGCAATTCGAGGATGCTCGCATCCCCGGCCGAGCCAATCTTGAATGTTCCAAGCTCTGGGCGCTGCAATGCCTTGGCCGCATTGACGGTCGAGGCTGCGATGATGTCGTTGATCGACATGCCGAGCGCAAGGAATTTCGAAAGCGTCGTAACCTGGTCGTAGGCCGGACCCTCGATGCAGAGCGCATGAACATCGGAGGAGATGGTGTCCGGCTGGAAGCCTTGCGCCATCATCGCGCGCGCCGTTTTCCAGGAGAAGGAGCCCATCCCGTGGCCGATATCGAAAAGGACGCCTCGTTCCCTCGCCTCGAGGATTTCCGGCTTGATCTTGCCTGCGCCGTCGATGGGCGCATTAGGGAAGGGTCGAAAACAATGGGTCAGTACATCGCCAGCTCGCAGGCGCGAGACGACGGCCTCGTAGGAAGGGGGTGGCTCATCGATATGGGCCATCAATGGCAGGCCCGTCTCGTCGGCGACCTGCAGGGCGACATCGAGAGGCTGGATACCGGCGGGGCCAGAGGCGTGGCGACCGATGCGCACCTTCACCCCGATGATTATGTCGCGGTTGGCGTTGATGACCTCGACGGCCTCGCGGCCGGCAAGAAGCCGCATGTCATGGCTTTCGCCGATCATGATGTTCTTTGCAAAACCATAGATGCCGGCGAAGGAGATATGCAGGTAGACGAGAATGCGAGCCGTGCTTCGCTCGATCACATGCTTGCGAAATCCGGGGAAATTTCCCGGTCCGGCACTTCCCGTGTCGACGCAGGTCGAAACCGCGCTCTTGCGGGCAAACGCGTCCGGATCCACCCCAAGCGACGTCCCGCCCCAGTAAACATGCGTGTGCAGATCGATCAGGCCGGGCGTTACGATAAGGCCCGCTACGTTTCGTTCTTCGGTTCCAGAAAGACCGTTACCGACGGCGGCGACCTTTCCTGCGGCGAAGGCGACATCGGTGACCTGGTCGATACCCTGGGAAGGATCGATGACGCGACCATTTTTCAAAACGAGATCATAAGGCATGAATTCGGCTTTCGGTTTCCAAGAAGCGCTGATTGATACGGGTGCCGTCCTCGGTGGCGAAATAGCGGACAGCGTCCGGGCTCGCGCAGAGAGTGATGCGTTCGCCCGCGGACAGGCCCGACGCATCGCTGCAGGTTGCCCGGACGATGTGGCCGGCAACGTCGACATCGAGGAACTGGAAAGGCCCGGCGGGCTCGATCAGCACGAGTTCGCCCGAAAGGGTGAGACCACCATTACCGCGCGCCGCCGGCTTCAGGTCGTGGGGACGCACGCCAAGAATCCGGTCAGAACTCCCGCCACAGAGATTGGCGGGCAGGAAGTTCATTTGCGGGCTGCCGATAAACCCGGCGACGAACTGGTTGGCGGGAGCCGAATAGACCTCCATCGGCGGTCCGAACTGCTGCACGACGCCGTCCTTCATCACTGCGATCCGGTCCGACAGCACCATGGCCTCTTCCTGATCGTGGGTGACGAAGATGACGGTAATGCCGAGCGCTTTCTGGAGGCGTCGGATCTCGGTGCGCATGCGCACCCGCAGCGAGGCGTCGAGATTTGACAGCGGCTCATCCATGAGAAGGACAGAAGGGTTCCTGACGATCGCGCGGCCAACGGCAACGCGCTGGCGCTGGCCGCCGGAAAGCGCCGCCGGCGGGCGATCGAGAAGGGCCTCGATGCCCAGAACATCGGCTGCCCAGGCTACCTGCTTGCCTACGGTCGCTTCGTCCAGCTTCTGCTGGCGCAATGGAAAGGCGATGTTTTCGCGCACCGTCATGTGCGGGTAGAGCGCGTAATCCTGGAAGACCAGCGCGATGTTGCGTTCACGCGGACCGAGCTCCGAAATCTCCTTGTCGTCGAAGCGGATGGATCCCTCGTCGATATCCTCCAGGCCGGCGATGCAAAACAGCAAAGTCGATTTCCCGCACCCCGACGGTCCGAGGAAGGAAATGAACTCGCCATCGTTGATCGTAAGATCGAGACCCTTCAAAACAGCTATCGCCCCGAACCGCTTGGTAAGGCCGGCAATCTTGATCGACGCCATGCTTGAAGCTCCTTTCAGCCCTTGACCGCGCCGGAAAGCGCACCCTGGACGAGGTAACGTTGGAAGAAGAAGGCAACGGCCACAGGCGGCAGGATGGCAAGCACGCTGGCCGCAAAGAGCGGTCCGTATTCATAGAAACGGGCCTGGTTGAGAAAGCCTGCGATGACGACGGGGATTGTCTGCGTCTTGGGGGTCGAGGTCAGGATCATGGCAAAGAGAAACTCGTTCCAGGACACGAGGAAGCAGAAGATCAGCGCCGCGACGATAGCCGGCCGCACCACGGGCACCAGAACCTTGCGGAACATCGTCCAGCGACTGCAGCCGTCGATCTGTGCCGCGCGCTCAA
>NZ_RZRK01000452.1:0-5144 GCF_003997835.1 Mesorhizobium sp. M7A.F.Ca.CA.004.12.1.1 | reverse complement strand
GAGAGTTCCGCGTCCACTATGCCGGCTTCTTCGATCCGGGCTTTGGCCATTCCGCGTCCGGCGGCACCGGCAGCCGGGCGGTGCTGGAAGTGCGCAGCCACGAAGTGCCGTTCATTCTCGACCATGGCCAGATCGTCGGCCGGCTGGTCTACGAACACATGCTGAAGCGGCCGCAGGCCCTCTACGGCACCGATCTCGGCTCCAACTACCAGGCGCAGGGCCTGAAGCTGTCCAAGCATTTCCGCGCCGCGCGCTGACCTCATTGCCCCAAGGCAAAATACTTGCCTGTACCGGCGCGCCATGCTTGGCTGCCTTGCCGCCCGTCAAGATGCCGGCGTTCAAGGGGAACCAAGAAAATGCAGATTTCAAAATGGATCGTATCGGCAGCGGGCGCTGCCATGCTGGTGATGGCTGCCGGCTCTTTGTCGGCGCAGGCAGCTGAAAAAATCAAGATCGGCACGGAGGGCGCCTATCCGCCGTTCAACACCATTACCGCTGACGGCAAGGTCGAAGGCTTCGACATCGACATCGCCAATGCACTATGCGCGCAGATGAAGGTCGAGTGCGAGATCGTCACGCAGGACTGGGACGGCATCATTCCCGCCTTGCAGGCGAAGAAATTCGACGCCATCATCGCCTCGATGAGCATCACCGAGGAGCGCAAGAAGCAGGTCGCCTTCACCAACAAATATTATACGACACCGCTGGCTCTGGTGGCGCCGAAGGACAGCGATCTCACCTCGACCGAACCACCGGCACTGGCCGGCAAGACGGTCGGCGCCCAGGCTTCGACCACGCAGGCCGACTATGCCCAGAATGAGTATGGCAAGGCAGGCGCGGAGGCAAAGCTCTATCCGACCCAGGAAGAGGCGATCACCGACCTGACCAACGGTCGTCTTGACGCCGTGATCTCGGACAAGTTCGTGCTGATGGACTGGCTGAAGAAGGCAAGCGACGGCTGCTGCAAGCTGGTCGGCGACGTCAAGGGCACCGAAACGCAAGCCGGCATTGCCGTGCGCCTGGAAGACACGGCCCTGCGCGACAAGCTCAACGCGGCCATCGATGCGATCGTTGCCGACGGCACCTACAAGAAGATCCAGGCCAAGTATTTCGACTTCGATATTTATTGAGGCTGGGCGCTTCTTCCCTTCTCCCCTTGTGGGAGAAGGTGTCGCCGAAGGCGGCGGATGAGGGGTGTTCCAGGGAACGCAAACGTCTTATTTCGCTGGAACACCCCTCATCCGTCTCGGCGCTAACGCGCCGATCCACCTTCTCCCACAAGGGGAGAAGGAAAAAGGCGCTACCTCAAAGCGCCTTCACAGCCACCTTCACCGGCTTTTCGATCTCCAGCGGATTGCGCAGCGGCAGGCCGAAGTCCCCGGCCTCGATCTCGAACACATCGCCGGCCTCGGTCCTGATGCCGTCGGCGAAAGAGAGCGTGGCCGTGCCGAACATATGCACATGCACGTCGCCCGGCTGGCGGAAGGCCGCGTATTTGAAATGGTGATGTTCGAGATTGGCGATGGTGTGCGACATGTTCGCTTCGCCGGACAGGAACGGCTTTTCCCACAGCACCTCGCTGTCACGCACGATGCGCGAGGTGCCGCGGATATCGGGCGGCAGGTCGCCGATCAGGATTTCCGGACCGAACGAGGCGTTGCGCAGCTTGGAATGGGCGAGGAACAGATAGTTCACGCGCTCGGTGACGTGGTCGGAAAACTCGTTCGACAGCGTGAAGCCGACGCGGAAAGGTGCGCCGTCGTCGCCGATGACATAGATGCCGGCCACCTCGGGCTCTTCGCCGGCGTCCTTGGCAAAGGCCGGTGACAGAAGTGCGGCACCTGGCGCCACCGCCATCGTGCCGTTGCCTTTGTAGAACCATTCCGGCTGCACGCCGATCTGGCCATTCGCCGGCTTGCCGCCCTCCAGCCCCATGCGAAACATCTTCATGGAATCGGTGAGCTGCTCCTCGCCGTCGGCGCTCAGCTTCTTGTGCATGGAATCGCGCGTCGCGGCGGAGCCGAGATGCGTCAGCCCGGTGCCGGTCAGGTGCAGATGCGCCGGATCAGGGTGATTGATCGGCGACAGCAGCCGCCCCTTCTTGTAAGCGGCCTCGAGATCGACCGTCTCGCCAAGCCCCTTGCGTTCGATCAGCGCGACGAGGCCGACGCCGGTGCGGGCGGCCTCCATCGCCAGCGAATAGACGCTGCGGGCGCCATTGATGATCCGGGTCTTGCCGCCATTGCGGGCGACGACGCGGATGGTCTCGGCGTCGTCGAGGATCTGGGAGATCAGCATGATGAATCCTCTCTCATTTGCCTTGGCAGGACTGCCAAAACGGCAGACCTTACTCAGCGCGGCCGGGACCTCGTCCATGCCACGGTTTAAATTCTCAGTTCGGATTGCGCTCGCGGGCCTGGTCCCTCAGGGACTTCTGTTACCGGCGGGTTGCCGGCAGCGCCGCGATCGTATGCCTCCTGCTTGCCTCGCCTAGAGCAGTTCACCGTTTCACGGAAACGGCGAACCGCTCTAACTCATTGTCTTGGCGCAATTCCAGGCGGAAAACCGTTTCACATTTTCCTGGAATTGCTCTTAAGCCCGTTCAAGCCTTGTTCTTGTTGTAGACGTCGAAGATCACGGCACCGAGCAGCACCAGGCCTTTGACCACCTGCTGCCAGTCGACATTGACGCCCATAATCGACATGCCGTTGTTCATCACGCCCATGATGAAGCCGCCGACCACCGCGCCGATGACCTGACCGACGCCGCCCATCGCCGAGGCGCCGCCGATGAAGACGGCGGCGATGACGTCGAGCTCGCTGCCGAGGCCCGCGGCCGGCACCGCCTGTCCCAGTCGCGCCGCGATGATCAGGCCGCCGAGCGCCGACAGCACGCCCATATTGATGAACACCATCAGCGTCAGCCGCTCGGTGTTGATGCCTGAAAGCTGCGCGGCCTTGGAATTGCCGCCCATGGCATAGATACGGCGGCCGATGGTCATGCGCTTGGTGACGAAGACGAACAGCGAGATCAGCACGCCCATGACGAGCAGCACCACCGGCAGGCCCCTGTAGCTGGCGAACTGGTAGACCAGGAACAGCGCCAGCGCGCTGCCGACCAGCGTCTTGACGACGAACAGGGCAAAGGGCTCGGCCTCATAGCCATGGCGTTCGCGCTTGCGGCGCGTCCTCACCCCGAAATAGGCGTAGGCCAGAACAGCGATCAGGCCCAGCACGATCGTCGTCATGTGCAGCGTCAGGCCGCTGCCCATGATGGTCTTGCCGGCCGCGTTCACTGTTGGCGGGATCAGCGTCAGCGGGCCGATGACATCCGGGATGAAGCCGGAGCTGAGCGCCTTGAAGCCATCGGGTAGCGGCCCCACCGAGGATCCGCCGCCCAGCAGGGCCTGGCAGATGCCGCGGAAGATCAGCATGCCGGCCAGCGTGACGATGAAGCTCGGTATTCGGTGATAGGCGATCCAATAGCCTTGCGCCGCACCGATCGCGCCGCCCACGATCAGGCAGATGATCGAAACCACCAGCGGGTTGCTGAACGGACCAAGCGGCCAGATGACCATCATCATCGCCGCCAAGGCGCCGATGAAGCCAGCGACCGAGCCAACGCTTAGATCGATATGGCCGGAGACGATCACCAGCAGCATGCCCAGCGCCATCACGATGATGAACGAGTTCTGCTGCACCAGGTTGCTCAGGTTCACCGGCTTGAACAGCGTTCCGTTCGTGGTGAACTGGAAGAACACCATGATGGCGATCAGCGCCAGGATCAGGCCGTATTCGCGCAGGTTCGTCGTCAGCGCCGAGACGGCAATGCGTGGGCGCTGCTCTTCGGCGACGTTGCCCTGCGGGGCGGGGGCGCTTTCGGTGCTCATGCTGCTTTTCCTTCTCCACGAACGATGGCGCGCATTATTTTTTCCTGGCTTGCTTCCGCGGCGGGCATTTCGCCCACGATGCGCCCTTCGTTCATGACGTAGATGCGGTCGGTGATGCCAAGCAATTCCGGCATTTCCGACGAGATGACGACGATCGCCTTACCCTCAGCCGCGAGACGGGCGATGATCGTATAGATTTCGTACTTGGCGCCGACATCGATGCCGCGCGTCGGCTCGTCGAGGATCAGCACGTCCGGGTCGGCGAACAGCCATTTCGACAACACCACTTTCTGCTGGTTGCCGCCGGAGAGATTGCCGGTCATCTGATAGACGCTGGAAGCGCGGATATTGGTCTTCTTGCGATAGTCGTTGGCAACGGCGAGCTCGCGCATGTCGTCGATCACGCTGTGGCGCGAGACGCCGCCAAGATTGGCCAGCGTGATGTTGTGCTTGATATGGTCGATGAGGTTGAGACCGTAGGTCTTGCGGTCCTCTGTGACGTAGGCGATGCCGTGTTGGACCGCCTTGCTCACCGAGGAAACGTCGACCGGCTTGCCCTTGAGCAGCACCTCGCCGGAGATGCGGCGGCCGTAGGAGCGGCCGAACAGGCTCATGGCGAATTCGGTGCGGCCAGCGCCCATCAGCCCGGCAATGCCCACCACTTCGCCCTTGCGCACGTTGATGTCGATGCCCTTGATCACCTGCCGCTCGGCATGGATCGGGTGATAGACCGACCAGTTCTTCACTTCGAACACGACCTCGCCGATGTCAGGCTCGCGCGGCGGATAGCGGTCGTCGAGTGAGCGGCCGACCATCGAAGTGATGATGCGGTCTTCAGAGATGTCCTTCTTGGCCAGCGTCTCGATGGTGCGCCCGTCACGGATCACCGTCACCTTGTCTGCGACCCGGTTCACCTCGTTGAGCTTGTGCGAGATCAGGATCGAGGTCATGCCCTGCCGCTTGAATTCGAGCAGAAGGTCGAGCAGCGCCTGGCTGTCCTTTTCGCTGAGCGACGCCGTCGGCTCGTCGAGGATCAGGAGCTTGACTTCCTTGCTCAACGCCTTGGCGATCTCGACCAGCTGCTGCTTGCCGACGCCGATATTGGTGATCAGCGTCTTGGGGTCCTCCTTGAGGCCCACCTTCTTCAACAGGGCGCTGGTGCGCGCCTCGTTGGAATTCCAGTCGATGATGCCGTATCTGGCGTGCTCGTTGCCGAGGAAGATGTTTTCGGCGATCGACAGCATCGGCACCAGCG
>NZ_RZRK01000451.1:0-5146 GCF_003997835.1 Mesorhizobium sp. M7A.F.Ca.CA.004.12.1.1 | reverse complement strand
ACGCTATTGACCAAGAACTCGTTCCTCGAAGAAATCCGCAAGCAGTATGTGGTGACGGCGCGGGCCAAGGGCCTGTCGGAACGGCAGGTGCTCTACGGCCACGTCTTCCGCAACGCCATGCTGATCGTCATCGCCGGCTTTCCCGGCGCCTTCATCTCGGCCTTCTTCACCGGCTCGCTGCTGATCGAGAACATCTTTTCCCTCGACGGCCTCGGCCTGCTCGGCTTCCGGTCGGTGGTCGAGCGCGACTATCCCGTGGTGTTCGCCAATCTTTACATCTTCTCGCTGCTCGGGCTGTTCGTCGGTCTCTTGTCCGACCTGCTCTACACCTGGGTCGATCCGCGCATCGATTTCGAGCGGAGAGACATCTGATGTCGGAGGCTACAGTCCCCGTGGACGCGGCACCCGCGCGGATCAAGCGGCCGTTTCTGTCGCCGCTCAACAAGCGGCGCCTGCAGAACTTCAGAGCCAACCGGCGCGGCTACTGGTCGCTGTGGATCTTCCTCGTCCTGTTCGTGCTGTCGCTGTTTTCCGAGTTCATCGCCAACGACAAGCCGATCATCGCCTCCTACAAGGGCGAGATCCTGTTTCCGGTGCTGGTCGCCTACCCCGAGGAAAAATTCGGCGGTTTCTATGCCGTCACCGATTATCGCGACCCGGTCATCCAGGACGAGATCAACGCCAATGGCTGGATGATCTGGCCACCGGTGCGCTACTCCTATCAGACCGTCAACAACGCCATTCCGGAAGCAGCGCCGGCCAGGCCGTCTTGGCAGTATGACGCCACGAAGCGCTGCAACCAGTATCCGAAGGGTGCCGCCGACCCCGCCTGCATCGTCGGCAACTGGAATTGGCTCGGTACCGACGACCAGGCGCGCGACGTGCTGGCGCGCGTCATCTACGGCTTCCGCATTTCGGTGCTGTTCGGCCTGATCCTGACCGCCGGCTCGGCCTTGATCGGCGTCGCGGCCGGCGCCGTGCAAGGCTATTTCGGCGGCTGGACGGATCTCTTGTTCCAGCGTTTCATCGAAATCTGGTCGGCGATCCCGGTGCTCTATCTCCTGCTCATCGTCGCCGCCATCCTGCCGCCGGGCTTCTTCATCCTGCTCGGCCTGATGCTGCTGTTCTCCTGGGTGGCGCTGGTCGGCGTGGTGCGGGCCGAGTTCCTGCGCGCCCGCAATTTCGAATATGTCAACGCGGCCCGGGCGCTCGGCGTGCCCAACCGCACCATCATGTTCCGGCACCTGCTGCCCAACGCCATGGTGGCGACATTGACCTTCATGCCCTTCCTGCTCTCAGGCTCGATCTCGACGCTGACCTCGCTCGACTACCTCGGCTTTGGCCTGCCGCCCGGCTCCGCCTCGCTCGGCGAACTGCTCAAGCAGGCGCAGCGGAACCTCAATGCGCCGTGGCTCGGCATCTCCGGCTTCGTCGTCATCTCGCTGATGCTGTCGCTGCTGGTCTTCGTCGGCGAGGCGACGCGCGACGCCTTCGATCCGCGCAAGACGTTCAGATGAGCGAAGCCCCCTTGCTCAGCGTACAGGACCTCAGCGTCGCCTTCAGCCAGGGCGGCGGCCAGTCGACGGCGGTCGACCACATCTCGTTCGACATCGCCAAGGGCGAGACGGTGGCGCTGGTCGGCGAATCCGGTTCCGGCAAATCGGTCTCGGCGCTTTCGGTGCTGAAGCTGTTGCCTTATCCAAGCGCCAGCCATCCCTCGGGAAAGATCCTGTTCCAGGGCGCCGACCTGCTGGCGATGAACGAGAAGCAGTTGCGGCAGGTGCGCGGCAACAAGATCACCATGATCTTCCAGGAGCCGATGACTTCGCTCAATCCGCTGCACACGATCGAGCAGCAGATCGTCGAGATCCTGAAGCTGCACCAGGGCACGGCCGACCGCCCGGCCAAGGAGCGCACGCTGGCCTTGCTCAACGAGGTCGGCATCCGCGATCCGCACAAGCGCCTCGATGCCTATCCGCACCAGTTGTCCGGCGGCCAGCGCCAGCGCGTGATGATCGCCATGGCGCTGGCCAACGAGCCCGAACTTCTGATCGCCGACGAGCCGACGACGGCGCTCGACGTCACCGTGCAGGCGCAGATCCTCGAGCTGCTGGCCGGGCTGAAGAGCCGCAAGGGCATGTCGATGCTGTTCATCACCCATGATCTCGGCATCGTGCGCAAGATCGCCGACCGTGTCTGCGTGATGACCAAGGGCAAGATAGTCGAGACCGGGCCGACCAAAGAGATCTTCGCCAATCCGCAGCATGCCTATACAAGGCATCTGCTGGCGGCCGAGCCGAAGGGCAAGCCGCCGGCCGCCAATGCCGATGCCAAGCCTGTCATGACCGGCAAGGACGTAAAGGTCTGGTTCCCGATCAAGCAGGGCTTCTTCCGCCGCACCGTCGACAATGTGAAGGCCGTCGACGGCATCGATGTCACCGTGCGCGCCGGCCAGACGCTGGGCGTGGTCGGCGAATCCGGCTCCGGCAAGACGACGCTCGGCCTGGCGCTGGCAAGAATGATCTCGTCGACCGGCACGATCCAGTTCAACGGCCGCGACATCAACCAGCTGACTTTCAACGCCATGCGGCCGCTCAGGCGCGAATTGCAGATCGTCTTCCAGGATCCGTTCGGCTCGCTCAGCCCGCGCATGTCGATCGCAGAGATCATCGAAGAAGGCCTCAAGATCCACGAGCCGAAGCTGTCGCCCGACGAGCGCGACGACAAGGTGGCCGCCGTGCTGAAGGAGGTCGGGCTCGATCCGGCGACACGCAACCGCTATCCGCACGAGTTTTCCGGCGGCCAGCGCCAGCGCGTTGCCATCGCACGCGCCATGGTGCTCAACCCGCGCTTCGTCATGCTGGACGAGCCGACATCGGCACTCGACATGAGCGTGCAGGCGCAGGTCGTCGATCTGCTGCGCAGCCTGCAGGCCAAGCACGATCTCGCCTATCTCTTCATCAGCCATGATTTGAAAGTCATCCGCGCGCTCGCCAACGACGTCATCGTCATGCGCAATGGCCGGATCGTCGAAGCTGGTCCTTCCCAGCAGATTTTTGAAAATCCGCAAACCGACTATACTCGGGCGCTGATCTCGGCCGCCTTCAAGATCGAGACGGCACCGGTCGGCATCGTCAGCGAGTGATTTGCGTAGAGAGGGACTAAAAGACCGCAATGGAAAAAGGCCGTATCCTGCTTGCCGTCACCGGCTTTCATCCGCAGCGCTGGCGCGAGCTCCTGTCGGCCGAGCGCGAGGTGGTGCTGGAGCCTGACGGCGCCAGCGACCCGTCGATCACCTATGCCGTGGTGTGGAAGCAGAAGCCGAACCTGTTGTCGTCGCTGCCCAATCTGCGCGCCATCTTTTCGATCGGCGCCGGCGTCGATCATATCTTCGCCGATCCCGGCCTGCCCGATGTGCCTGTTGTCAAGGTCGTCGCCGACAATCTCACCCAGTACATGACCGAATATGTCGTCTGGCGGGTTCTCGACCATCACCGCCAGGGCCTGCTCTACCGGTCGCAGCAGCCGAAGAAGATCTGGCACGAGCCGCAGCAGAGGCCTGCCGGTGACATTTCGGTCGGCATCATGGGCCTCGGCAGTCTCGGCCGCGCCGCGGCCTCGGTGCTTTTGTCGCTCGGCTTTGCCGTCAATGGCTGGTCGCGCACCGACAAGGCCATGGAAGGCGTCGCGACCTATTCCGGCGAAGCTGGACTGATCCCCTTCCTCAAGGCCACCGACATCCTGGTGGTGCTTTTGCCGCTGACGCCTGAGACCAAGGGCATTATCAACTACGGCGTGCTGAAGGAATTGCGGAAGCGCAACGGCCTCGGCGGTTCGGTGCTGATCAATGCCGGGCGCGGCCGTCTGCAGAAGGATGCCGACATTTTGCGGGCGCTGGATGACGGCACATTGAAGGAGGCGAGCCTCGACGTGTTCGAGGTCGAACCGCTGCCGAAGACCAGTCCGCTGTGGGGGCATCCAAAAGTGTTTGTGACGCCGCACGCGGCAGCGACCTCCGATCCGGTGCATCTGGCGCCGATCATGCTGCGCCAGATGGACGCCTTCGAACGCGGTGAAAAGCTGGACAATCTGGTGGACCGCAAGGCGGGGTACTAGCCAGGCAGAGCGATCTTCTTCTGCTTGTCCGGCTGGCCGCAGTCGCGTCGATCGATCGACCGGTTCATGGCATCGATCTCACCGCTTGCCTTGTCGGTATCGCGTTTGGCCTTGGAGCGCATGTCAGGCGTGAACGGGCCGAAGCCCATCGCCGGGTTGGAGAATGTCGGCTTGGCCTTCGCCGGAAGGTTGTATTGCTGCGCCAAGCCATTGCGCTGCGCCAGCAACTGATCGCACGGCACGGTGTCGTATTGCAGGGAGGACTGGACGTTCGCATCCTGCTGTTCCGACATCGAGGTGCCGCCGACACAGCCGGCGGTCAGCAGGCAAGAGGCCAAGATCATCATGTTCCAGCGCATCGGCTATGCTCCTCCTGATATCCCGCCCTGATGCGAGCAGATCGCAAATATCAGTCGCGCATGCAAATCGGACTTTTTCACAGCAAGAAGCGGCGAGGCTGCCCCTCCGCTGGCGCGTGGCTGACGGAGCATCAAACGAAAACCCGCCTGCGCGGCGGGTCACTGGCGCAAATCAGCACCATGGGCGAAAATGTGCTGAGGGCAGGGTGTCAAGAAAAAATTCCTATCGCTGCCGGTAAAAGCTGCCGACACCGCCGAACTGGCTGTCGTCAGGTCCTTTGTCGGGCTGAGTTCGGAGCCCCGGCCACAACGACCAACCCGTTGACGTGTTCCCCACGATCCTGCCGGATGACGGTTGGCTCCAGTGAGAGGACCGAAAGCCCGTTGGCGGCCAGGACGTCGCGCACATAGTGTTGCGCATGCGCGTAGCGGCGCGACGGCAGCAGCACGAAATCGCCATCGCCAGCCAGCGTTTCGACGGAAAACGCGAACAGGCCGTCCGTCGCCAGCAAGCGGGCAATCGTCTTCACCACGCCGTCCAGCGCGCCGACATAGATGAAAACATCGGCCACCGTCACCAGATCGGCTTTCGGACCGGCATAGGGAAAATCCCGCAGATCGGCCTTGTCGAGGAAATCGTAGACGCCCTTGGCCCGCGCCTTTCTTAGCAT
>NZ_RZRK01000450.1:0-5164 GCF_003997835.1 Mesorhizobium sp. M7A.F.Ca.CA.004.12.1.1 | reverse complement strand
ATATCAGGTCATTCGAGAGTTCGGCCCGGCACCTCTCCTTCACCCTGGCCGCCAAGGAGCTCGGATACACGCAGGCAGCGGTCAGCACGCATGTCCGCGCGCTTGAACATTATATCGGCCGGCAATTGTTCATCCGCTATCCGCGCAGTCTCAAGCTCACCGAAATGGGCGAGGCCTTCCTTCCCACCTTGCGGCAGGCGCTCGATCAGATCGACCAGGCGACGGAGGCGATCGTGACTTCGTCGCGCAACCGCACGGTGGTCGTCTCCTGCCCGATGAGCCTGGCGGAGAACTGGCTGGCGGGCTGCATGGCCGCCTTTCGCAAGAAACATCCCGAAATCGAGATCGTGCTGCATGGCACGATCTGGGAGGACCTCAGCGAGCAGATCGCCGACATCACCATTTCGACGCGGCGTTTCGACGACCGTCCGCCCGCGGGCCTTCCATTGTGGAACGACGAGCTGGTTCTGCTGTGCGCGCCGACGCTGCTGGATGGCGAGGGCGCCCTGAAGCTGCCTCGGGATATACTCAAGGTCGATTGGATCTTCGTGCATGGCCGCCAGGAATATTGGCAGGTCGTCACGTCGGCACTGGGCGTCGACATGGACGATCACGACAAGGGCCTGACGACCAACGCTTCCAACATCGCGCTTGAGCTGGCCGCCATGGGGGCAGGGCTCGTCGCGACCCAGCGCTCGCTTGCCCACGCGTATCTGCGGCGGGGACTGCTTGTCGAACCGTTCCCGGTCCGGCCGGCCAGTCCGTGGAACTACTACCTCACCGAAAACCAGCTTTCGAAGGGGACCATCGCGCGCACGGTGCGGGAATGGATTCTGCTGCGGGCGCAGGAGGATGGCGCTTAAGCGCTGTTCGTCCTACCCCCTTGTGAATTCTCCAACTCAAAAATTGACACGCCAATGGCTTCGTTTTTTTAGGTCTTATTGGCTGGTTTTCGGCCGTTTGCCGGGGCTCAAGCCCTTCCGGGATTTTTGCATCGCCTCTAACATCTTCCACGCAAGGGGAATGTAACGGGCGGAAAGCCCAAACCGGAGAATCACAATGACGATTTTCAAGAGCAACGGTGACCGCGTCCCGGCCGTCATCGAAAGCTACGCAGACGAAGTCAGGAAGGGCGGCATGGATCGCCGCGAGTTTCTTGCCATGGCGAGCGCGATGGGCGCTTCCACGGCGTTCGCCTATTCAATGATCGGCTCGTCGCCTGCGCAGGCCGCCGCACTGGAGCCGGGCAAGAAGGGCGGCATCCTGAAGATGCAGATGATCATCAAGGAAATGAAGGATCCGCGCTCCTGGGACTGGTCCGAGATCGCCAATGTCATGCGCCAGTGCAACGACTACATGATCCGCTACACCACCGACTTCACCTTCGAGGGCCACCTGGTCGAAAGCTGGGAGGTGAGCGACGACGCTGTCGAATATACGCTGCATCTGCGCAAGGGCGTGAAGTGGTCGAATGGCGACGACTTCAACGCCGACGACATCGTCCACAACATCGAGCGCTGGTGCGACAAGGCGGCCGAAGGCAATTCGATGGCCGGGCGCATGAACTCCCTCATCGATCCCGCCACCAAGAAAGCGGCAGCCGGCGCCATCACCAAGGTCGACGACCACACGGTGAAGCTGAAATGCCAACAGTCCGACGTCACGATCATTCCGGGCTTTGCCGATTATCCGGCGATCATCGTCCATCGCGACTTCGACAAGGACGGCGGCGACATGCTCAAGACGCCCGGCACCGGCCCCTATGAGCTGATCTCATACAAGGTCGGCGAATCGGCCGCGGTGCGGCGACGCAAGGACTTCACCTGGTTTGGGGGCGACCCCTATCTCGATGGCGTCGACTGGACCGACTACGGATCGGACGCGTCCAACCCCGCCATCGCCAGCGCCTTCGAGGCCGGTGAGATCGATTGCAACTACCAGACGGTGGGCGGCACGGTCGACCTCTATGACAGCATGGGCCTGGTCAAGGAGCCGGTCGTCACGGCCGGAACCATCGTGCTGCGCACCAATGTGACCAACAAACCTTATGACGACAAGCGGGTGCGCAACGCCATCCAGCTCGTGGTCGACAATGAGACGGTGCTGAAGCTCGGCTATAGCGGCCTTGGACAGGTCGCCGAAAACCACCATGTCTGCCCGATCCATCCGGAATATTACGCTTTGCCGAAAGTTCCACGCGATCTCGCCAAGGCCAAGGCGCTGATGGCCGAGGCCGGCCAGACGGATCACGAGTTCGAGCTGATCTCCTACGATGCGGACTATGTGAAGGACCCCGCCGACGTCGTCGCCGCGCAGATGCGCGAGGCCGGCTTCAAGGTCAAGCGAACCATCATTCCAGGTTCGTCGTTCTGGAACGACTGGACGAAATATCCGTGGTCGACCACCGATTGGGGCATGCGGCCGCTCGGCGTCCAGGTGCTGGCGATCGCCTATCGCAGCGGCGAGGCCTGGAACGAGTCCGGCTACGCCAACCCGGAATTCGACAAGAAGCTCAACGCGGCGCTCGCCATGGCGGATGTCGACAAGCGCAAGGAACTGATGAAGGACGTCGAATTCATCCTGCAGGACTCCGGCATCCTCGTCCAGGCGTTCTGGCGCTCGCTTTACCGGCACCATGCGACCTATGTGAAGAACCTCGGCATGCATCAGACATTCGAACTGCAGCTGGATAAGGTCTGGCTCGACAAGGCCTAGGCCGGGCCGGTCACGGCAAAAAAAGCCAGGGGCGCATGTTGCGCCCCTGGGGGGTCACTGGGCGACTCTGATTGACCAGCCAGCCAAACAGATCTCCAAGGCGCTTCTCGAAAGCGCAAAGAAGAAAAGTCGCCGAACCAAGGGAAGAAACATGCGTACTCATGCACAAGCCGTCGTCATCGGCGGTGGTCTGATTGGCTGCTCGATCCTCTATCATCTTGCCAAGTTCGGCTGGACGGATGTCGTCCTTCTGGAGCGCAGCGAACTGACCTCCGGCTCCACCTGGCACGCGGCGGCCAACATCCACGGCCTGCATGATTCCACCAACATCAGCCGCCTCCAGCACTACACCATGGCGCTCTACAAGGAACTGGAAGCCGAGACCGGCCAGGGCTGCGGCATCTTTCAGCCGGGCTCGCTCTATCTGGCCCAGACCGAGGCGCGCGAGCATCAGCTGAGGCTCCAGGAAGCCAAGGCGCGGCGCTACAAGATGAATTTCTACGAAGTCGCGCGCGACGAGGCGGAGCGGCTGCATCCGCTGGTCGACTTCGACGGCATACGCTGCATCATGTACGAGCCGGAAGGCGGCAATGTCGACCCGTCCGGCGTCACCGCCGCCTACGCCGCCGGCGCGCGTCAGCGCGGTGCCGAGATCCATCGCTTCAAGCCGGTCACCGCCACCGAGGCGCAACCCGACGGCAGCTGGATCGTGCGCACGCCGAAGGGCGACATCCACACACAATGGGTGGTAAACGCCGCCGGCCTGTGGGGCAGGGAGGTCGCCGCGATGGCTGGCCTGCAACTGCCTTTGATCCCGACCGAGCACCAGTATTTCGTCACCGAGACCATCCCGGAAATTGCGGCCATGGGCCGCCGGCTGCCTTCGGTCGCCGATCGCGATGGCGAGTACTATCTGCGCCAGGAAGGCCTGGGGCTGCTCATCGGCGCCTATGAGCGCAAGATGAAGTTCTGGGCTGAGGACGGCACGCCGCTGGATTTCGGCCATGAACTGTTTCCCGACGATCTCGACCGTATCGAAGAGAACATGCTGCGCGCGATCGCGCGCGTCCCGGCCGTCGGCACCGCCGGCGTCAAAAAGGTGATCAACGGACCGATGATCTGGTCGCCGGACAGTGCCGTGCTGTTCGGACCGGTGCCCGAACTGAGCAACTATTTCTGTTGCAACGGCATAATTCCCGGCTTCTCGCAGTCGGGCGGCATGGGGAAGCTGGCGGCCGAGTGGATGATCGAGGGTGAACCTTCGCTCGACATGTTCGCCTGGGACATGGCGCGCTTCGGCCACTGGGCCGGCAAGGCCTTCACCAAGGCCCGCGTCCAGGATCAGTACAGCCATCGCTTCAAGATCCACTTCCCCAACGAGGAACGCGCCGCCGGGCGGCCGGTGCGGACCCGGCCTGCCTACGACATGCAAAAGGGAATGAACGCTGTTTTCGGTCTCAATTTCGGTTGGGAGCACCCGCTGTGGTACGCCGCCGAGGGCGAGCCGCGCGAGGAGACGATCGGCTTCACGCGCCAGAACTGGTGGGGACCGGTGGGCCGCGAGGCGCGCATGCTGCGCGAACGCGCCGGCATCATCGACATCTCCAATTTCGCCAAATACGAGGTCAAGGGCGCTGGTGCCGAGGCCTGGCTCAATGCGCTGTTCGCCAACCGCATGCCGACAAAGATCGGCCGCTCCTGCCTCACGCCGCTGATCGGCAAACGCGGCGGCATCGCCGGCGACTTCACCGTGACCAGGCTCGCGGACGACGAATTCATGGTCATCGGCTCCGGCATGGCCGAGCGCTTCCATCTACGGTTCTTCAAGGCCGTCCCCTTGCCCGAGGGCACGACGTTCCGCTCGCGCACCGAGGACCTCTGCGGCTTCAACGTAGCGGGACCGAGTTCGCGCGACCTGCTGCAGCGCCTGACCAATGAGGATCTGTCGAACGAGGCGTTCCCCTTCATGCAGTCGCGCCGGACCACCGTCGCCGGCATCGATGTGGTGGCGCTCAGAGTGTCCTTCACCGGCGACCTTGGCTGGGAACTGCATTGTGAAGCCACTGACCAGGTCGAGCTTTACGGCGCGCTACTCAAGGCCGGCAAGGAAGTCGGCGCCGGACCGGTCGGCTCGCGCGCGCTGATGTCGCTGCGCGTCGAGAAGGGCTATGGCAGCTGGAGCCGCGAATATTCGCCCGAATATTGGCCGCAGGAGGTCAAGTTCGATCGCCTTGTCAAACTGGACAAGGGCGCGTTCCTCAACCGCGATGCCTACGCTGCCATCGCCGGCAAGCCGGTACGCGATGAGCTCATCATGCTGTCGATCGACGCCAGGGATGCCGACGCGACCGGCGGCGAGCCGATCTTCCTCACCGACGGCACGCCGATCGGCCAGGTATCTTCAGGCGCCTACGGCTATTTCGTCGAGCAGTCGCTGGCGCTTGGCTAT
>NZ_RZRK01000044.1:0-15518 GCF_003997835.1 Mesorhizobium sp. M7A.F.Ca.CA.004.12.1.1 | reverse complement strand
CCGCAGGTACCCATGCTGACGCACGGTGCGGTGGCTACCGACTATTCCAATGTCCAAACCAAGATAGGAATCGCCGATGGTTGCTCGCGCATGAACTTCGCCATCGCGCTCGTAGGCATCACCGTCATGGCCACGCTTGCTGAGCGCCAAAAACAGCGCATTGAAGATTTTCAGCCGCCGCTTGCCTAGTGGATTGTCGAACTTGGGTTCGTCAAAGCTCCACTCACGCTCTGCATTTTTGTCGCGGCGGCGCTGCTCCTGCTTGAGCAGTTGAACGAGCCCTTTGTGGGGCCTGTCCAACGTCTGCGGGACAGAGACTTTGCCAATCGCCTTCAACTCTTGTGCGTGGAGTTCGTCGAGGTCTTCTGGAACCAGGGCGGACGCAAATGGCCCATTGGATGCAAGAGGGGCGGCAATAGGCAGCACCTTTTTGAAGCGGCCGTCGACACCTACTCGACCCAGTTCACCGGGGCGCCGCGGTGGCGCCTTGGGTACTGATGGCACCCTCTTTCCGGCACGGATTTTGTTCCAATAACCTTGCGGCGGCGACGCTACTCCGCTTCGCGTCAGCAGCTTCTTTAGCCCGACGTCGGACAGTTCGAGCTTTGCCGCCAAGTCCCGCATCGGTGCAGACCAGGCGAACGCAATCAGATCGTCAGGCAACACAAGAATGTCATTCTGCCACACGGCGGCTTATCTCCATTTTGTTCAGCCAGACTGCTTTTGGCACGCCTTCGCAGTGTCGATATGACACGCCGGCCAGTGCCATCTAAGGTCAAATCTGGCGACTCCGACGTGCCCGCGATCGTGCCAGAGATGCGCTCTCGTCATCAAGGCGGCTTCAGATCGGCTGCGGCTGAAGCGGCGCTCTCAGTGCACATCAGCGGTATGCTCTAGAAGCGATCCGCCTCCTTTCGTAGTTCTTAGCGCAACAGGGGACACCCGGGTATTCCCGCGTGGCAGAGCGAGTTTTGGTGCTATCGAGCGAGAGCCACGAAATACGACCGAAGAACGATGGCGAGATAAAAGGCCGCGAGGTGCGGCGTCGATCGGTTGTGTTGTTTCAAGTGGTTATGCCGCATTTTCGCGAGGTGCGGGTCTTTGCTGCACCTCCCAAGATCGTCGATTTTCGTTCTTCGTCCGTAGCTTAGTGCGATGTGCGGCAGCCCGACTGGCTTTTGTGGGGCCCGGGAAGGAGGGCGTGGTCAGAGACTGTTCTTGAGGTGGCCGCTCGTCGGTAGATAACGAGCTGTTGGATAGACCACGTTAGAACCTCGCCGACCTAGCCCGAAGTCCCCCCGGATCGGCGAACGGCTCGCTGCAGCAGAGGGGCTTCAGCTCGGCCCGTAGAGCCGACGTCGCCAGCGCCGGCCGTAGGATGCCGGCCGAGCGCAGGCTTGTAGGCTGGCGCCATCCTCCGCACGGCGGATACATTGGCTTCACCGCCCCAATGGAAGCGCCGGTCGCGACAAGCCCGCGCTCAATCGGAGCTTCCGCAGGGCGGTTAGGCACGGCATCCTAAGATGCAGGCGCTACGCATCGCCCCAGCCGCCCTGGCTCTCGACTGCTTGGATGTGTTGATCCTGACACGAATGCGCAAACCGTCGTGCTACGCTTTGATGGTTCGACGTCACTGGCGTGATGGGCATCAATGCTAATGGAAGAGGTTGCCATGTCTAGGATCCAACCGACGAGCTTGCACCTCCACTCCGGCAGCGCAGTCGTTCCTCGTCGGTTACGGCGGCGCTTGGTGCAGAGCCGCCGAGCCGAGACCAAGAACTGTCCATGAGTCTTCGAGCGCTGCTTGACGCGCACAAGATAGCTTATGCTGAGTTCGGCAAAGCCCTATACGAGTTAGGCGGTGGCAGCGGCGACCCCGCCAGAGCCAGCCGGCAAGAGCAGAGGGCGCTCTCGCCATCTGCGGCTATCCTGCCGTCGGGGGAGGGGATCGCCTAGCCAAGGCCCGATATCTTTTAGAGATGGAGTCGCGCGGCGAACTCGACCTCGCATAGCAGGCAGTCCTTCAATCGACGATTTGGGAGGTATGATGCGACCGGCGCACGCACGGTCGGGTAATGAACTTTTGGGTATGCGCCTCATATTGGACGCAGAAGGTTAGTTTGTGTGCCCGTAACGCGTCTCACAAGAGGCGCATCGGTTTGCTACTGCAGCGTGATGACCGTCGGATTGCGACGACCACGTTCCAGGCCGCTTAGATATTGCTGGCTGAACCTGAGCGCGCTTCCACCTTGCCTTCTCCCGACGCAAGCGACCGAAATTTCGGCCGCGAGTTCGAGCATTTCCATGTGCGTAGACTTGGCAGCTTACACACGTTGAGTTTATCAACTTCTTTATTCGTCAAGCTCCGACTTCGTTCCCTGCAGATCAGCTGAGGGGCGCTTCAGCAATTCCGCGGCGTCCACGCCCAGCACTTCGGCCAGCCTATCAACGACGTCGATGCTGGCGTTATACACGTTGCGTTCCAACGCACTAATGTAGGTGCGATCGATCCCTGCCTGATGCGCAAGCTCCTCCTGTGACAGGCCTTTGGTCTGCCGCAAAGTTCTCAGGTTGCGCGCGAACACCTCTCGGATTTCCATAGATACGAGAGCAGTGCCTTGAAGAGTATTTCACCACGGAGTATTCTCGACAATCGACGTTCGGAGATTCGGGATCCGTGATTGGTTTGGGACGGGAGAGCTTCCGCTCGAGTTCATGCTTCTCTTCGCGGTCGGCGTGCAGCCGCCGCAAGATGGGGTTGGAAAGGCTGGTGAACCGGATCTTCAATGCCGCCCTTAAGGTATTTTTTCTGCGGCTGAGACGAGTATCCCCGGGCCGCAAGACCCTACTGGCGATTGGTGCCGCAAATCCGGCATCAAACTCTCTGACCATTCGCGTAATCCACCAAAGGCCAGAAAGCGGACCAGGAAGGTTTCGCACTCCCTGTTCATTGGAGGTTTGGTGAGTTTGGCCGGAGCATACCGCGACGAACTCTCCAGTCTGGAGTGATATATGCAGCATCAGAAGGCTTTTCCGGAATCGAAGCGCACCAGATTTGAGGTGTTGACAAGGGCTGGAGCGGAGACCGCGCCTCATCCCACCGATCAGCATGTTGGCAGGCAGATCGCGATCATTCGCGTCCAGTCAGACGTCTCGCAGGCACAGCTTGCCCGATCCATAGGTGTCAGCTTCCAGCAGCTTCAGAAATATGAGAACGCGAGGAATCGCGTGAGTGCTTCCATGCTCTACGAGATCGGCAGGTCCCTGGACGTCCCCGTCCGTCGCTTCTTCGAAGGCCTGCCTGGGAATGAGACCAGCCGTGAAGCTTCGCCCCTGCCTGTCGACGAGCGCATCGACTTCATTGCAAGCGCGGAAGGCCGGCGCCTGATCGAGGGGCTGATGCATCTTCCTTCACGAGTGCGTGGTCGCATGGCAGCTGTAATCGCCGCATTGGGCGAGGAATTAGCGGAACCCGATTCCTATAGGGACACCAAGGCGACCGAACCCATGCCTGCCAACCGCAAGTCCATTTGAAAGGTGGTTGCGGCGGTTTCGTAGCAACCTGGGAGTATCGCCAGCAGGTAAATCAAAGCCGGGCGGTTCCCATGCCGCAGCTTCGCACCGGCCATCTGCCGTGTGCCTCCTTTTCCTCTACCTCGAAGTGAAAATCCCTGAATCGTTTCGCCTCGAAGCGAGGCAGCATGTCGGAAAGTTGGGCCCTGGTGACGTCAAGGGAGCGGCTCAGAGACTTCTTCTCCTGAAAGACTGCACAGCATGGCACCGCATCAACAAGCTACGGTCCCTGAAAGTGGAGGGTCGTTTACAGGCCTTCGACGCGTAAGGATCGCCCCCTGTGCGTGCGTCAGGAAAAGCGCCGCGGCGGGCTCTGCCCACAAGAAACTCAGTCGATAAGGCCTAGGACGTCATCACTCTGGCCTGGCTGTGCAACGAAGACTTGTCCAATCGCCAAATAGACTAAGGTCCGTCCTGGCAAAATCCGAAGTCAGCAGCCCGATCGGAGCATGGCATCTCGGCGGCGATCGCCAGCTCTTCCGCAGAGATGGCGCCGCCTGAATCAAGCCCAAGTTCAAAAAGTGGGGGCGACTGGATCATTATCGTTGCCCTTATGGAAGCCACCAAGTAGTTGTTGCGTAGTGGAGGACTGAATACATCATGCAAATAGAATCACCGGTCGGATCACGGCTCGCTACGTGATCGTGCTTCGTCAACGAAAGCTATCATTGGACCGCGGCTTCCGGCTGGGGAGATTATTATCCGTGCTCGAAGCGTCTTCGCTGGTCTATACAGTTGGACAAATTGGCTCAAATTGGACCCGATCCTTGACCGAGCTTCGAGGAGACAGCTTGACTTGGGGTTGAGACATCCGTGAACCGCCTGATCAACGTGACCATCCGTGTTGAACGAAAGCCTTAAGCAGGTGCCGGAAGCCAGATGCGGCCTTCCAGGCAGCTCTGATGTCAGGATAAAGTTTAGAAGGGGTCTAACTATCCCTAGGCCAATTACGCTGCGAGGAATGGCCCTAGCGCACGATGGCATAATGGGTGCTGTCGCGATGCTACTAGCATTTGTGTTGCGACTGGATTTTGATGGCTTCCTGCTAAATTGGCCGGTATTGCTTGGAGCAGCTACCCTCTTCGGGGTCATGGTCAGTACGGCAGGTTTCTTGCTGGGACTAAACCGCGGAATATGGCGCTATGCGTCGCTTCCTGATTTGGTAGCAATCGCTGGCGCGACTAGCGTGGCCATCGCGCTCTTTATTGTCGCTGAGTTCCTTCTGATTCGGCTGAATGCGATCCCACGCTCTTCTGTTGTCATAGCCTGGGCGTTCACCGTCGTGCTGTTGGCCGGACCTCGCGCTGCGTATCGAGTTTACCGCAATCACCATGACAGCAAACGAAGAAGAAAGGCCGAACCCGCCGGGGGAAGAAACGTGCTCTTGATCGGAGCTACCGACAATGCGGAAGCTTTCCTGAGGGCTATAAAGGAAAGGGATCGTGCCTCATTTGAGGTGCTGGCAATCATTGACGAGAGAGGACGAAGAACAGGCCGATCTATCCGCGGAGTTCCAGTTATGGGGCCTTTGGAACGGCTACCCCAGATTCTCTCCCGATTTGAGGCTCGGGGGCGCCGCCCAGAGGCGATAATCCTCACGCGATCACGTGATGATTATGAACGTCATGCCAGCATTGAAGCGCTGGTCGAAATTGCCGCAACTCAGAAGCTAGAAATCCTTCGGCTGCCAAATTTGCTCGATATGCAAAGCATCGATGCGGAGATCGAACTGCGGCCAATCAAGCTGGAGGACCTTCTGCAACGAGACCCCGTTCGACTGGACGTGCCCAAGATCCAGTCGATGATTCAGGGTAAGACCATCATGATTACAGGGGCCGGTGGCTCCATTGGATCTGAGTTGGCACGACAGATTGCTGACCTGAAGCCCGGAAGCCTAATTCTTCTCGATGCCAGCGAATTCGCGCTCTACACAATCAAGTCCGAGCTGTCTCAGAGATGGCAAAATATCGATATCCAAGCCGCTCTTTGCAACGTGCGGGAAAAAGAGGCGGTGCGCACGATCGTTGAACGCTTCAAACCTGATGTGCTGTTCCATGCTGCGGCACTGAAGCATGTGCCGATGGTTGAGGCTCAGCCGCTCGAAGGCATTTTCACCAATGCAATCGGAACACGAAATGTCGCCGATGCGGCGCTCAGTGCAAATGTATCCAGGATGATCATGGTGTCGACCGACAAGGCGGTAAATCCCGCCAATGTTATGGGGGCAACCAAGCGAATGGCGGAGATGTATTGCCAGGCGTTGGACCTCGACCCGGAGGTCATCGGCACGCGGTTCATCACAGTTCGGTTCGGCAATGTCTTGGGGTCGGCTGGCTCGGTCGTCCCTCTTTTCGAACAGCAGATCAAGGCGGGTGGTCCTGTGACCGTCACTCATGCCGATATGGAACGCTTTTTCATGACGATCCCTGAGGCCTGTCTCCTCGTTCTACAGGCGGCGGCATACACCCCCGCGCCACAGCATGAGCGAGGCCGGATTTTCGTGCTCGATATGGGGTCTCCGGTGAAAATCGTCGATTTGGCACGAAATCTTATTCGGCTCTCGGGACGGCGACCGGGCAAGGATATTCAGATTATCTACACGGGGCTGCGGCCAGGAGAGAAGCTCTACGAGGAGCTGTTCGACAGCAAAGAGACCTTGAGTGAGACAGGAGCCCCAGGCATCTTGGCCGCATCGTCGCGGTCGATCAAACGTGCTGTCATTGTGCGCATTTTTGATGAAATGCAATGCGTGGTCAGCGCCCGGGATCTGCAAGGCGCCGTGAAGCTCCTCAAATCGACTGTGCCGGAGTTCACTCCCGGCATCGAAGATCACCTGCTGATGAGCATCAAGCGTTCGGCTGAGTCATGAACCTCGCGACCGCGGCTTTGTGCGGCAGCCCGTCACCAGACCGAATTAACGAGAAGTTGCGGGTGCTGGTCGTCAGTCAGCATTTTTGGCCCGAAACGTTCAGAATCAACGAGGTTGTCGAGTCGCTTCGCTCGTGTGGGTGCGACGTTGAGGTTTTGTCCGGTCAGCCGAACTATCCGCATGGCCAAATATTTGAAGGCTACCGAGCGCTTAGCTCAGGGACTCAAATTCATCCGTCCGGGTACCTGATACACCGGGTGCCTGTTGTACCGCGAGGCAAAGGCGGGGGGCTACGGAGAGTGTGGAATTACCTCTCATTCGTCGTGTCGGGGAGCATCATCGGGCTATTTTTAACGCGATCCAAGCGATACGATATTGTCTTCGTGTATGCGAACTCCCCGATTCTGCAAGGATTGGTAGGGGCCGTTTTCAGACAGTTCAAATCTGCCGCTCATGTGATTTGGGTCCAGGATCTGTGGCCGGACAATTTGGAAGAAACAGGGTTTGTTCGCAACCAGCGAGTGCTGAGCGCTGTGGAGGCCCTCACTCGTTTCATTTACCAACGTTCCGACCTTCTTCTAGCCCAGTCACGCGGTTTCATCGCAAAGATACGCGCCGTTGCCGGCGATGCGGTGCCAATCGCATACCACCCCAATCCTGGCGATTTGAATCTGGCGGTGGATAGCAAATTCACGGGTTCGCCTCTGGATCTTACGCGCGGGTTCAATGTCGTGTTTGCGGGTAATCTCGGGTCAGCTCAGGCGCTGGAGACAGTTTTAGACGCGGCAGGCCGAATATCAGATCCCGAGATCAACATCGTGCTTGTTGGAAGTGGAAGCCGGTCTGAGTGGCTCAGGACCGAAATTGAGCGACTTCATCTCACCAATGTCATGCTAGTAGGACGATTTCCGCCAGAGGCAATGCCGGCGGTATTTGCACAGGCCTCTGCTCTCCTAGTCACACTTAACCGGGCAAAGGGTTTAGGTTTGACGGTGCCGAGCAAAATCCCGACATACTTAGCAGCTGGGCGCCCCATCTTGGCGTGCCTTGATGGCGAGGCGGCCGATATCGTAAGCGAGGCCAAGGCGGGCCTAGTTGTGCCAGCCGAAGACAGCATAGCCCTGGCAGAGACAATCATACGATTGAAGGGCCTCCCAAGAGAAACGCGGGAGGCGATGGGTACTGCGGGGCGTGAATATTTCAATCAGCATTTCGCACCTGGTCCACTCGCTCTTGATTTAGTCGAACATTTCCGTCGGGCTTTAAGGGAGCGACGAGCATCACGGAGATAGCGAGAGATACCATGGCTCAATCGACGCACCCCAGAATCCTTGTCCTCGGTGCCTCGGGCATGCTGGGCAATGCAGTTTTCAGATTCTTTGCGAACAGCGAAGGCTACGTAGTTTTTGGCTCCACCCGTTCAAATAATCTGCATCCTGTTTTTCCAGAAAGTCGGGCGACGCTGATCGACGCAGGCGACGTCGAGAATTTTGATGGACTAAGCAAGATTTTCGCGGTGGCAAACCCGGATGTGGTCATAAATTGCATTGGGCTTGTCAAGCAGATGTCATCTGTGAATGACCCTCTCGCCGCAATTCCGATTAATGCAGTTTTGCCGCATCGGCTGGCACGCCTCTGCGCAGTCGCGAGGGCTCGTCTCGTTCATATCAGTACCGATTGTGTCTTTGACGGTGCGGCCGGGAACTACAGCGAAAGTGCCCGGCCCAATGCTGATGATTTATACGGGCGGAGCAAGCTGCTGGGCGAAGTAGTTTGTGAGAACTCGATAACCCTTCGGACTTCGATAATCGGCCGCGAGTTGAACACTTCACACGGCTTGGTCGACTGGTTTTTGAGCCAACAGGCTGACGTGAAAGGGTTCACCCGAGCCGTATTTTCCGGACTGCCTACCGTGGAACTCGCCAGGATCATTCGCGATTTCGTCCTGCCAAATATCAAACTCACCGGCGTGTACCATGTGTCGTCAGATCCAATCAGCAAGTATGATCTCCTCAGAATCATTGCCGAGGTTTACGGCAAAAAGACCCAAATCGTTCCGGACGACCAGTTGGTGATTGACCGCTCATTAAATTCATCTCGTTTCCAGAACGCTACCGGCTACCGCCCTCCCGACTGGCCGGTTCTAATCCGATCCATGTATGACTTTGGCTAAAACATCCTCGAGCGAGACGTTAATGTTTTCCAACAAGACCCTTTTGATTACTGGGGGCACCGGCTCTTTTGGCAACGCTGTGCTGGCTCGATTCCTCAAAACGGACTTCGCAGAGATCCGTATCTTTAGCCGGGACGAAAAAAAGCAGGAGGATATGCGCCTGTCGTTGCCGGACGATCGCTTAAAATTTTATATTGGTGATGTCCGCGATTATCACGCTGTCGATGATGCAGTTCGCGGAGCCGACTACATCTTCCACGCTGCGGCGCTCAAGCAAGTGCCGTCTTGCGAATTTTACCCAATGGAGGCGATCAAAACGAATGTTCTCGGCGCTGAAAACGTGCTTCGCGCTGCGATCAGCCATCGCGTCCAGCGTTGCGTGGTGCTTAGCACTGACAAGGCTGTATACCCTGTAAACGCTATGGGTATGTCAAAGGCGTTGATGGAAAAAGTTATGATCGCGAAATCGCGAGTCAGCGATTCTGTTCGCACCGTCGTCTGCGCCACCCGTTACGGCAACGTCATGGCGTCCCGCGGCTCAGTGATCCCCCTCTTCCTTGACCAACTGCTAGGCGGCAAGCCCCTGACATTAACCGATCCCAACATGACACGTTTCTTGATGTCGCTCGATGAATCAGTCGACTTAGTACTTTATGCATTCGAGCACGCACGGTCGGGCGATATATTTGTTCAGAAGGCACCCGCTTCTACCGTGGGGGTTCTGGCTGAGGCGATGCAGGAACTATTCGAACGGGACAATCCGGTGAAAATCATCGGGACTCGTCATGGTGAGAAGCTTTTCGAAACTTTGGTGTCGCGCGAGGAAATGGTGCGTGCGGAAGACCTAGGCAATTATTATCGGATTCCGGCCGATTCTCGGGATCTGAACTACGACAAATATTTCGTTGAAGGCGAGCGAATGGTTTCAGAGCTGGAGGATTACACATCTCACAACACCGTTCGCCTCGATGTCGGTCAGGTCAAGGCACTGCTATCGCAGTTGGACATCCTTAAAGGGGCGCTCCGTGCTTAAGGTCATGACCATTGTTGGGACTCGGCCAGAGATTATTCGGCTGTCCAGGGTCATTGCAAAGTTCGATGCCAATTTCGATCACGTGCTCGTTCATAGTGGCCAGAACTACGATTATGAGCTGAATGAGGTCTTCTTTTCGCAGTTGGGCATTCGGCCGCCCAACGTCTTCCTCGAAGCTGCAGGTGCTTCTGCTGCGGAGACAATTGGGAAAGTCATCATCGCGGCTGATCAGGCGATCGAGAGTCATCGCCCCGACGCACTGCTGATTTTGGGTGACACGAATAGCTGTTTGGCGGCGATTGCGGCCAAACGGCGGAAGGTGCCCATCTTCCACATGGAGGCCGGAAATCGTTGCTTCGATTTTCGTGTTCCAGAGGAGATTAACCGCCGAATTGTGGACCATACAGCGGATGTCAATCTGACCTATAGCCAGATTGCTCGTGACTACCTACTGCGAGAAGGCCTCCCACCCGACCAGGTAATTGTTACCGGCAGTCCGATGCGGGAGGTGCTCGAGCACTACAGAAGCGGAATCGAAGCCTCGGCGGCGGTCAGCAATCTCGGCTTGACGGCAGAACGTTTCTTCGTAGTCAGTGCTCATCGCGAGGAAAATGTGGATTCGCCCGAGCGGCTAAGGAAGCTGCTTAATGTCCTCAATGGGATTGCCGAGCGATATCAGGAGCCAGTCATCGTTTCGACTCATCCTCGCACGAGAAAACGTTTGGACGCGCTTGGTGCCAGCTGCCATGAAAATGTCAGGTTTGAAAAACCGTTTGGGTTCTTCGACTATATTAGGCTCCAGTGTTCGGCTCGAGCCGTGCTTTCGGATAGCGGCACGATAACTGAGGAAAGCGCGATCCTGAACTTTCCCGCCCTCAATCTGCGCGAGGTACATGAGCGCCCCGAAGGCTTCGAAGAGACCTCAGTGATGATGGTCGGCCTGGACATAGAGCGCGTTTTTGACGGGCTTAAGATATTGGAGACTCAGTCACGAGGCGCGATGCGGACCTTGCGTTTGCCGACTGACTATAGCTCCGACAATGTATCCGAAAAGGTGCTGCGGATCGTTCTAAGTTACACGGACTTCATCAACAGGCGGGTCTGGAGGAAACACGAACCTGGCGCCGTCTGACCGCAATCGTGCCTTCGTCTCCCCGCAGCTCTGAGCGAAAAGCCGTCCGCCGCATTCCGACTCGCCATCGTCTAGTGCAAGGCAGGAACTCAGCCCAACTAAATCTGATACGGCAGATCCTCACACTTTCGCGGTAACCGCCCGCCTACCCGTAGCCAGCCAATCAACCATGTACCAAACGGCGCCGACGAAAAGCACCGACAGGACCAATTCGATCGCGTAAATGAACAAAGTCCACGGGAACCCCATTTGGACGAGTAAGTAGGCTAACGAGACACCTGTCACCGCCGCAGAGGCGACATTTTGTGTGACCCAGGCAGCCAACCATTCGATCGAATGGCCAGCTATTGTCAGAAAGAACATGAATACCGAGACGACGATTATCGACCCTGAAAGGCTGGCCACCCCAATGGGGCCTGGCAACGTGAGGAACGTATAATATTGGACCTTTCCGTACCGGTCACCGGACATTTTTTGGTAGATCGCTTGGGCGCCAGCGGCTGGGTCTTCTTTGATCACATGCAAGAACAAATCGCCTCCAAGATGGTCAAGATTTGCCGCGGCCGTCATCGTCCCTTCAAGTCCAACCCAGCGCATGACCGCGAGATTGCGCAGTTGACGGTAGAGACCGGCTAGGGCGAAACGATCACCTCTGACTGCCTCAACCTTGTCTATTATCGTCGCAGCCGGAGGCGCCGAGGAGTCGGGCGACGGTGCCAGAGTTTTTCCGATGCCTGTCGGCTGCTGTGGAACAACGCCTGACGGCTGCTGTGGAACGCCTTGTGTCTGTGCGGTGCTGATCGAGAAATCGAAAGTGCGTTCAAGGCTAACTACTGCAAGCGAGCCTGCAAAAACAAATCCGCTGAGACCCATGGCAACTGCGATCGCAACCCAACTCCTCACATCGCGACGTCGTAAGACAACGACCGCGAATGCGGCGAGAACATAGAGAAGCAACTGGATGCGGCTTCCCATCGAGAGCGATGCGAGCAGCCCAAGAAACACTGCTACGTAGATCAACACTGAATACGACCAGTCGCGTAGTTCGACCAGCCACAGGGCCAAGGTTAGGCCTCCCAAAAGAGCCCCCCATGCGATCACGAAGGCCGCGACCGCATACAGGCGGGGGTTGATGTTAATGCCCAAGGGGAAACCAATCCGTATAATGTGAAATGAGTAATTGGCCCAATACAGCCCGATAGAAACGGCAATCAAACTTGCAAACGCGAGGACGACAAATTTCGACACGAAAGGAGGCGCTACCGCCTTCCGAATTTCCTTGAACGCGGGATAAAACGATGCGGCCAATCCAGCCGCGCACACCCCTGAAAAGCCACTAGCTGCGAAAGCAAGTGCCTGATCCCACTCAGTCGTGAATGTGCTGGTAGGCTCGATGAGCGCGATGCCAAATACGAAATTAGCGACCGCTTTTGCAATGAATCCTACAAAAAGGAATGACGACAGCAGAAACACGAAAAAGGAGGACGGACGCCAGAGCGGGATGAAGACGGCAGCGCAGCCCGATGCATAGAACCAGAGGAGAATCAGTTTCGACTGGCCGGGATAGGTGGCTAGAAGGACGAAGCCCATTGAGGCAACAAGCAGCGCAACTCCCAAGAGAATCGCGTTTCCGGGCACATTTGCTCGAGATGGCTGAAGCTTTTGAGATTGGCTCATATCAACCCTTTACTTCAATGCTCGCGGAGACCACAAACCGACATGCGGCAAGCATGACCAAAACCCTCTGCGCCACGAATCGCGATTCTTCCCCATAATACACGCAGCCGGCGACGCAATTCGTTGTATGAGAAGCAATCCCCATGATATAGCCCTGCGAATTGCGAATTGGCTTGTGCCTCGTCTCATAAATTGGCTCGATTCGCTGCCCTTTTTCGAAGTCAGCCCGAATGACCTACAAGCAATGTGACACCGGTCCGCGCGTGGTAGTGCTCGGGGGAACCGGGTTCGTTGGTGAGGCCCTAGCGCGGCTGTTGGCCAATCCGGCCTTCCCACCCAGCCGGTTCATTGTGCATCGTTCGGAACCAGAATGGCTCAATCAAGCCGGCGTGAATGTCAAAAAGGCCGATTTGGAAGATTCTGCCGAGATGTTGGCCGCCTTGAGCGGTTACGACGTGATGATCAACTTATTACGCCCCGACGGCACCGGTTGGTACCCTACCGTATTGCGGAGCTTGCAGTCGACATTTCGCGACGCCGGTATTTCCCGTTGTATTCATGCTAGCAGCATTGACGTTTACGCAGGGGTACGCGACCGGCAAATCGACGAAGCCACATTGCCATGCGCGTTGTCGCCTTATGAGCAAGAGCATCTTATAGGTGAGGCAATTCTGACAGGCTCGTTCGCCGAGACGATTGTGTTGCGGCTGGGAGCTATTTTCGGATGCGGCGGACGCAATCTCGTCACTTTGGCGGAGGAGATGAAACAAGCCCCATCATGGAAGATTGCGCTCCGCCGTGCTCTTTACGGTGAAAGACGAATGCACCTGGTGAGTGTGGAGACTGTTGCACAGGCATTTGTCAAATTGGCGTTCGACCGGAAAATCCATGGCTCACAGATCGTCGTAGTTACCGATGATTCCGATCCGAATAACAATTTCGCGTTTGTCCAGGATCGCTTCGCCCTGGCATTCGGCCGAGAATTCCCGAAATTTGGACCAACCTCACCAAGATTCTTCCTTAGATTCTTGTTACGTCTGAGGGGGCTTCCGGCGCACGCTATTGACCGGCGCTTCTCTGCAATCAGGGCCACGGAATTAGGGCTAGTCTCCGAGGCGTTCACCAGCAGGCTGGACAATTACGCCAGTGATCTTGCGAGGGTGACTCGGATGTCGGGCGCATGAATATCCTCCTGACTACAGTTTCACTCGATTCCCAAAAAGGAGGAGGCACAGCAGAGCGAACAAGGCGGCTTGCTAGCCATCTGACGCAAAGAGGACATCGTTGCGAGATCGTCACTATGCAAGGCGGGGATCTCGTCGGGCAACTGCATGGTAGGAACATGCAAGTTTATATTACGGGTGCGATGCGTCTCCGCTTCTCGGTCCCGACAATCAATCCGTTTAGGCTAATGCGCAGCGTTCGAAACGCCGATGTCATTCATATTCTCGGGTACTGGAACTTCCTGTCGGTCGCGACAGCGTTTCTCGCGCGATGGCTCGGGAAGCCTTATACTTTCAGCGCTGCGGGGGAGTTTGTCGGTCTCAATCACCCTAGGCCGATCCCGTATCTCTTCCACATCGCCTTTGGAAAGCGGATGGTTCGGAATGCAGCGACGCTGATTGCGGTCACCCCCCTGGAGCGCCGTCAGATACTGGAGCGGTTCAAATCGCCAGAAGACAATGTCATCGTGGTTCCAAACGGGGTTGAGGAACAACCTTTAGCAGCTGAAGCGATGGAGACTGGACCAAATGGGCCGTATGTCCTTTTCGTCGGCCGACTAGCCGAAGTGAAAGGCCCCGATCTTCTTATAAGCGCGTTTGAGAAGATGAGTCAGGAATATCCGGATATCGGGTTGGTAGTAGCAGGTCCAGACTTTGGCATGCGCCTATCGTTGGAATCCTTTGTTAATGCGCACCACCTCGCCGACCGGGTTGTCTTCACGGGGCATCTAGGCGAGAGCGCACGGAGCGAGGCATATAGACGCGCGCTTTTCCTGGTCGTGCCTTCCCGAGCTGAGGCGATGTCACTCGTGGCGCTGGAAGCTGGTATCGTTGGCACGCCTGTTCTTCTCACTGACCAATGTGGGTTTGATGAAGTCGAGACGGTGGGTGGTGGATACGTCGTACCGGCAACTGTTGAGGGCTTGTATGGAGGGCTTCACTCGATGCTGGCCGAACGTGGTGATCTACCGTCGAAGGGACGAGCGCTTAGATCTTACATAGTGGAGACTTTTGCCTGGCCTTCGATTGTAGACAAGCTGATTTCTCGCTTTGAAGAAATAATCGCAAAAAGGGGGGCTCCCGCAAACGTCGTCGTAGATACGCCACAAAATCAACCGGCGATCGAGGCCCTGTCGACGACGATCAAGCGCACCGGAGAGGACCGTTGATAAGAGGTCCCCAAGTGTCGCTCGTGGTCCCAGCATATAATGCGACAGACTACATCGCGGAAACAATCGAAAGCCTCTTGGCCCAAGACTATCCAAATTTGGAGATCATAGTTGTAGATGACGGTTCAACTGACGGCACAAGCGATCTCGTCTCGAATTATGGTCCTGAAATTAAATTGCACCGTCAAGTGAACGCTGGCCAGAGTGCGGCCATGACCACAGGATGGGCAATGAGCACGGGGGACATCCTCGGCTATCTAAGCGCAGACGATCGTCTGCGCCCAACAGCTGTTCGGCGCTGCGTGGAGGAATTGTCGGCTCGCACTGATGTAGTTTTGGTTTACCCCGACTTCGACATTATCGACGAGCATTCAACTCTCAGGTCGACCTTACAGCCGCCGGAATTTTCGCGTCGTGCTCTCTACGCACACCTGCACTGCCTGCCGGGCCCTGGGGCCTTTTTTCGACGTGAGGCTTATGAACGAGCTGGTTACTGGCGAGAGGACCTTCGGCAGATTCCTGACCTCGACTTTTTCCTGCGCTTGGCATTGGAAGGTAATTTTTACCATGTGCCAGAGGTTCTCGCGGAATTCCGTATGCATAGCGCGTCGACCACCTACCGAGCTGTGCCATTTGAACGTGGAGAAGAACCGCAGCGCATGATTGAGA
>NZ_RZRK01000449.1:0-5193 GCF_003997835.1 Mesorhizobium sp. M7A.F.Ca.CA.004.12.1.1 | reverse complement strand
GTTTACGCCCTCTGGCTGAAACGCATCGCGCTCAAAGCGATGCGTTTCAGTTTTGTTTTGAGCATGTCGTTGTCCCAAATCGCTGTGCACTTTTGGGCGACATGCTACCCAGGAGCGTTTCAAACCATGCTTGACATCAAATGGATTCGCGACAACCCGAAGGCCCTTGTCGAGGCGCTGGTGAAGCGCTCGTGGTCGGCCGGTGAGGCGCAGTCCATGGTCGACGGACTGATCGCCTCGGACGAGGCCCGGCGCGAGCACGTCACCGAGCTGCAGACCAAGCAGGAGCGCCGCAATGCCGCGTCGAAGGAGATCGGCAACGCCATGCGTTCGGGCGATGCCGCCCTGGCCGAGACGCTGAAATCCGAAGTCGGCGAGATCAAGGTCTTCATCCAGAACGGCGAGGCGCGCGAACGCGAGCTCGACAAGGCGCTGACCGATGCGCTGGCAGTGCTTCCCAACGTGCCGTTCGACGACGTGCCTGTCGGCAAGGACGAGCACGACAATGTCGTCAAGCACCTCGTCGGCAAGGTGCCGACGCGGCCGAACTGGGTGAAGGAGCATTTTGAGATCGGCGAAGCGCTCGGCATGATGGATTTCGAGCGCGCGGCAAAGCTGTCGGGCTCGCGCTTTACGGTGCTGAAAAGCGGACTGGCCCGGATGGAACGTGCGCTCGGCCAGTTTATGCTGGACCTGCATACGACCGAACATGGCTACGAAGAAGTCATCCCGCCGTTGATGGTCAAGGACGATGTTCTGTTCGGCACCAACCAGTTGCCGAAGTTCGAGGAAGATCTGTTCTTCACGCCGCACGGGGAGGGCAGGCTTGGCCTGATTCCCACTGCCGAGGTCCCACTCACCAACCTTGTGCGTGAAGAAATCACCGCGCATGAAAAACTGCCGCTGCGCTACACCGCGCTGACGCCGTGCTTCCGCTCGGAAGCGGGTTCGGCCGGGCGCGACACGCGCGGCATGCTGCGCCAGCATCAGTTCTACAAGGTCGAGCTGGTGTCGATCACGGACCAGGAATCGTCACTTGCCGAGCATGAGCGGATGACGCAATGCGCCGAGGAAGTGCTGAAGCGGCTCGGCCTGCCGTTCCGCACCATGACGCTGTGCACCGGCGACATGGGCTTTGGCGCGCGCAAGACCTACGACATCGAGGTCTGGCTGCCCGGCCAGAACGCCTATCGCGAGATCTCGTCCTGCTCGGTGTGCGGCGATTTCCAGGCGCGCCGCATGGACGCGCGCTACAAGGACAGAGACGGCAAGGGCAACCGCTTCGTCCACACCCTCAACGGCTCGGGCACAGCCATTGGCCGCGCGCTCATCGCCGTCATCGAAAACTACCAGAACGAGGATGGCAGCGTAACCATTCCTGAAGTGCTGCGGCCTTACATGGGCGGCCTGGAAAAGATCGAAGCGAAATAATGCGTATCCTCCTGACCAATGACGACGGCATTCATGCCGAGGGCCTGGCGTCGCTCGAACGCGTCGCGCGCACGCTGTCCGACGATGTCTGGGTGGTGGCGCCCGAGCAGGACCAGTCCGGCTACGCGCATTCGCTGTCGATCTCGGAGCCGCTGCGGCTGCGCAAGATCGGCGAGAAGCATTTCGCCGTGCGCGGCACGCCGACGGATTGCGTCATCATGGGCGTCAAGAAAATCCTGCCTGGCGCACCCGACCTGATCCTGTCCGGCATCAATTCGGGCGCCAATATCGCCGATGACGTCACCTATTCGGGCACCGTCGCCGGCGCCATGGAAGGCGCGCTGCTCGGTATCCGCTCGATCGCGCTCAGCCAGGGCTACAGCTATGTCGGCGAAGATCGCGTCGTGCCCTACGAGACGACAGAGGTGCTGGCGCCGGCGCTGCTGAAGAAGCTTGTCGCGACGCCGTTGCCGGACGGCGTGCTGCTCAACGTCAATTTTCCCAATTGCACGCCCGAAGAGGTCGCCGGCACGGTGGTCACCACGCAAGGCAAGCTCGTGCACTCCCTGTGGGTCGACGAGCGCCGCGACGGGCGCGGCCTGCCATACTACTGGCTGCGCTTCGGCGGCGAGCCGGTCGAGGGCAAGCAAGGCACCGATCTCTACGCCTTGCGCAACAGGCTGGTGTCGGTGACGCCGCTGCAGCTCGATCTGACCGCGCATGAAATCCGTGACCAATTGAGCAAGGCGCTTGCATGAACCAAGGGATCGATGACCGTGAAGGTTTTGCCGCCTTTCTGCTGCGTCTGCGCGGTCGGGGGACTGTACCGAAAGCGCTGATCGCCGCCTTCGAGGCGACGCCGCGGCGCGGCTTCCTGGCGGCCCAGTTCCATCAGATCGCCTGGTCGGACCGTATGCTGCCGATCGAATGCGGCGAGGCGATCGAAGGTGCCGACATGCAGGCGGCGGTGATCGCGGCGCTCGCTATCGAGCAGGGCAACCGCGTGCTCGAGATCGGTACCGGTTCGGGCTACACCTCGGCGGTGATGTCGCGGCTGGCGGCGCGGGTCATCACCACCGATCGCTACAAGACGCTCGCCGAGCAGGCCAGGCAGCGCTTCGAGGCGCTCGGCATCGGCAATGTCATCGTGCGCCACGCCGATGGTTCCGGTGGCCTGCCGAATGAAGGGCCGTTCGATCGCATCGTTGCATGGGCGTCCTTCGACAGCCTGCCGCGTTTCCTGCTCGACCAATTGTCGAGCGGCGGCATCGTCATCGCGCCGATCGGCCCCGAAGAGGGCGAACAGGTGCTGGCCAAGCTGACCAAGGTCGGCAGCCGCTTCGAGCGTGAAGACATCGGCCTCGTTCGCCTGCAGCCGATCCTGCGCGGTGTCGCCGCTATCATCTAGCGCGCATGTCGATGTTCAGGCCGCGCCGCGTCGGGTGCGTCTTCGACCCCGGCCGGCATGACCTGAAAATCTCCCCTGGGCTCGCTCTCTAATATTTTAAGAAAAATTGCGCCGGATTCCATGGGGTTAACCGTCGAGTAACATTAACGCGCTTTAATCATGCCTAGTTTGTACCGGGTATGTGCGGGTTAGTGCGATGCAACTCAGTGTTTTGAAGACAAGCGGTCGCAATCTGGCGCGAGGCTGCGCCATACTGATGGTCGCGGGTGCTGCTGCGGGGTGCAGTTCCCAAGTTTCGCGGTTCAATGGCGTCGACGACGTCTTTACATCCTCGACCAACAATCAGCGCACCATCATCAACAAGCAGGATGCCGTACAGCAGCCTTATCCGGGCGATGTCGCCGCCGCTCCGATCGATGGCAGCCATACACAGTCGGTCAGCCGCTCCAGCCTCGATCCGGTCTCGACGCGGCCGCTGCCTCCGCCCGTTGCCCAGGCTCCCGAAGTGGCGCCGGTATCGAAGCCGGTGCGCACCGCATTGGCTCCCGCACCGCATGTCGACAGGACCACGACCGGCACCGTCGCCCCGGTGGCATCGCCTTTCAAGGTTTCGCAACCTGACGAACCCCGCGTGGCTGCTTCCGGCACTCCGCATGCAACCGAGATCGTCGTCAGGGACGGCGAAACGATCGGCGGCCTGGCGCAGCGCTACAAGGTGCCGTCCGACGTGATCATGAAGGTCAACGGGCTGAGCGCGACCAAGGGGCTGAAGACCGGCCAGAAGCTGGTCATCCCGGCCTACGCCTATTCGAGCAAGAGCGAGCCGAAGCTCGCGGATGCCAAGCCGGCGAAAGACACCAAGCACAACCTGCCGGCCACTGCGCCGGACAAAGTCGCCGTCCTGCCGCAGCAGCCGAAGCCTAGGGAGGGCAAATCCACCGCTCAGGTCGATACGTCGGCCGCCGCGAGCCAGCCCAAGGAGCCCAAGCCGCAGGTAGCCGCGGCCAAGGCGACCAATGCAGCTGGCACCTATACGGTTCAGTCGGGCGACACGCTTTCCTCGATTGCCAGGAAAACCGGTGTCGGAGTCGTTGCCATCAAGCAGGCCAACGGCATGCAGGATGGCTTGCTCAAGATCGGCCAGACCCTGAAGGTGCCGGCGGGTGGAACCGCGACCGTCGCCGCCGCCAAACCGGCCAAGGTCGATCCGGTGACGACGGCCACGACGCAGCCCGCGGCAAAGACCACGCCGTCGGAAACGCTGGCGTCCTACACGCCGCCGAAGAAGGATTCGAAGGTCATCCAGCAGGCCGAGGCCGACGATGCCGTCGCGCCTGACGCCACCGGCATCGGCAAGATGCGCTGGCCGGTGCGCGGTCGCGTGATCTCCGGTTTCGGCTCCGGCAAAGACGGCGTCGACATCGCCGTGCCCTCGGGCACACCGGTCAAGGCAGCCGAGAACGGTGTCGTCATCTATGCCGGCGACGGCCTCAAGGAATTCGGCAACACGGTGCTGGTGCGCCACGAGAATGGCCTGGTCACCGTCTACGGCCACGCCAGCTCGATCGAGGTGCAGCGCGGCCAGAAGGTCAAGCGCGGCCAGGAAATCGCGCTGTCGGGCATGAGCGGCACGACGGACTCGCCGAAGCTGCACTTCGAAGTGCGCAAGAACTCGGCCCCGGTCGATCCCTCGGGTTACCTCGAATAGAAGAAAAAAAGCAATTTGCGGGCCGTCTGACCTCCAGTCCGGCCCGCCGGCTCAGCCCGTTCCGAAAGGAGCGGGCTTTTTCAGTTTCAACGCGACGCGCCAGTCTTCAAGCTTCAAAGATGATCACGCAGAGTGTCGGCGATCATGACGTCAAGGCCGCTGGCCTTGATTCCGAGAAGCGTCTCCGCGTCGGAGGAATCGACCAGCAAGGGATTGTCGAAGAGATAGCTCATCTCGATGAGTTCATGCATGCCCAATGCTTCCATTTCGGGGATGGAATAGGAACGTGTTTCTGGAATTTCACGGTGAAGCATTGCCGCCGTCGTCAGGATGAGTTCCCGGGGTGAGGCGTGTTGCGATGGAACATGGAACGCCCGTCGCCATTTGCCCGTGTAGCGGGAAGCGGCGACCAGCGTCCTGGCCACGTCCTTCGTGAAGGACCAGGCATGAGTCGCGTCGAGGTTTCCAATGAAAGCAGTCGGCTTCCCCTCGATTATGGAGGGCAGCGCGACCAGTGAGAAAGAGCTGATCGCGCCATGTCCAAGATAATCGCTGGACCGCACTTCGACTGCCGGCACGTCCGCACGGACCGCCCGCTGCCACATGATCGTGCGGGCGGTCCCTTTCTTCGAAGTCGGATCCAGAG
>NZ_RZRK01000448.1:0-5193 GCF_003997835.1 Mesorhizobium sp. M7A.F.Ca.CA.004.12.1.1 | reverse complement strand
CTTCTTGAACCGTCCGGCCAGCGAGATGTCGTCAGAATCCAGAAACGAAACGAACTCCGCATCCGGCGGCAGTTGCCGCAGCCCGGTGTTGCGCGCCCTGGCTACGCCCATGTTGGATTGCTGGAACAGTCGGATGCAGGCGTTTTCGCGCATCATCGAGCGCACGGCCTCAGCAGAGCCGTCGGTCGAGCCGTCGTCGATGACGATGATGTCGAGATCGGCGGCGTCCCGCTGCCGCACCAGCGAGCGCAATGCCGAAACGACATAGCGCTCACGGTTGTAGACGGGCATTATCACGCTCAGTTTCACGAAGCGCCCCGCGTGAGAAAGTCCGCAATCGTACCGGCTATCTCCTGTGGCTGCGTCCCCAGCGACAGACGATAGCACGGCAGCAGGCGGGTCAGGTCGCTGAAGAAGCGAAAGCCGCTCTCCCGCTCGCCCGGCATCTGCGCTATGCCCGACGGCGCCAAGGCAATCATGGCATCCCTGCGCGACACCGGCACGATCGAACTTGCCTCGCCTCCGCCGATATGTGGCACCAGCAGCGCGATGATGTCCAGAGTTTCGGGCACCGGCCGAGGCGCGATGTCATCAATGTGAAAAGCATGCTTGCCTTGCCAGTTGAGCGGACCATGCGCTTTCAGCCGATGCTTCAGCCCAAGCCGAACGAACCCCTGGGGATCCTGTTTGAGTGTTGAAAACAGTGGGCGGGCAGTCACGCCGTTGGAGAGGTCGACCAGCACATAGTCGTCGCCGACGCTGTCCAGTCCGTTGAGGAGGCCGGCGGCGACGGTTCCGGATTTCCCGGCCCCGCCCGCGCCGGCCAGCAGCACGCCCCTGCCCTTAGTCCCGAGCGTCCCCGCATGGGCCAGCCGCATGCCGCGTGCCGCATATTCCCAATGCAGGAAAGCCCGCAGCGGCGCTCCCGGCTCCCACGGTGGAAAGGCATCGGCCGAAGCCATCAATTGCACGCCAACGCGACGTTGCGGATCATAGAACTGCCAGAAATCCAGGTCGTGAAAATGGTTGCCGCGCAATCCGGCCTCCGCCAGCCGGGTGGCGAAGCCATGCTGCGTGAAGGGCCCCTGGCCCCAACTGACCGGTGCCGCGATGCCGTCTATGCCGGGATGTGCGACGAAGACGCGGCAGCTGTCGGCAGGCGTTCGGTTGCCCGGAGCCGTGACAAGGCCATGAGCGACGGCATCCGCCAATGCGCCGACGCTGACATGCGCGGTCAGATCCAGATGCGGCAAGCTCGCCTTGCAGGTCAGCGGATAATGCGCGGCGCTGCTTTCTGCTTGCGCCAGGACATGGCGTGCGTAGTCAACCAAGTTTTCGAGAGTGACGTTCGGCATGGGTCTGCCTGTTCCGGAGCTGCCCGGCAACGAGAACCTGATGGGCGCTTCAGTTGGCCTGCTTCACCGCGGGCCAGCCGAGGGGCTCCTCGACCTCGTGGATGGGATCGACGACAATGAGATCGGCGAGATCGTCATGGATGTCGACCTTCAGGGGCTCTCTGGCAGCGGCGAGCTGAGCCAGCAATTCGCTTGGAGCCGGTCTTGCCACGCCATCGGTTACGGCCGCCAGCAAACCGAATTCGAGCAATTGTGAAACAAAGCCGTCAATCGCGGCGGCATCGAGGGCGCCAATGCCGGTCGCGGCGCCGACCAGTTCGGAGGCAGGCACGCCGGACGACAGTGCATCCCAAAGTCTGCTGCCTGAATCAGAGAAGCCGAAATATTTACCCGTGGTCAGGTCAAGAACGACGGCTTCGCCGTCGAAGGATTCAAAGACGATATCCTTGCTGGCAATGGCATAGATGCCGGATTGTCGCATGTTTGCTCCCCCGCCGAGCAGGCCGCGGAGATGATCTTCGGGCCTACGGTCAACCCCACCGTTGCAGGCGTCTAACCATTTGCAGGGTTTTTGGCAAGATGGCGCAGGCTCGGGGGCGAGCGCAGCCGGTCACGCTTCGATTTCAAGCGCAGAAAGCGGCTTCGAGCAACAGGCGAGGATAAAGCCGTCCTCGATTTCGTGATCGAGGATGCCGCCATTGTGACTCATCTCGACATCGCCCGCGACCTTCCTCACCTTGCAGGTGCCGCACAGGCCGAACTCGCAGGCGGCGGGAATCCGCACCCCAGAGGCGCGTGCCGTCTGCAGCACGGTCTGGCCGGCGACGCATTCGGCATCGACATCGGAAAGCGAAAACCGGATCGGTGTCACGGCCTCGACGGCAGCAGCAGCGCCGTCCTCCGCCGGCGGCGAGAACGGCGCCGGGATTTCCTCCACGGCAGGCGCAGCAAAGCTTTCCTGATGGTATTTCGCCATGTCGAAGCCGGCGGCGTCCAGCATGCCGCGCACGGCGCGCATGAAGGGATCGGGGCCGCAGCAGAAAATCTCGCGCTCGCGGAAATCGGGCGCCAGCAATGGCAGCCGGATCGCGTCGATGCGGCCCATATGGCCGAACCAGCCCTCGCGGCTCGACCGCTCCTCGATCATGAAGCCGAGCGACAGGCCGGGCATGCGGCTGCCGAGCAGCTCGAGTTCCTTGCGGAAAATGATCTCTTCCGGGCGGCGCGCACAGTTGACGAAGCCGACATCTGTCCATGGCGCACAGTCGTTCAACCAGCGCAGCATCGACATCATCGGCGTCACGCCGGAGCCCGCCGAAATGAACAGATATTTGGCCGCCGGGTGGCTATGCAGCGAAAAATCACCGGTCGGCCCATAGGCCTTGACGTGCGAGCCCGGCGTCAGATGGTCGAACATCCAGCGCGTGCCGGTGCTGCCCGCCTGCGCCTTGACCGTCACCGCGATCGAGAATGGCCGCGACGGCGAGGACGACAGCGTGTAGGTGCGCATCAGCGGCCCGTCCAATGTCGGCAGTTCCAGCGTCACGAACTGGCCCGGCTTGTAGCGGAACCAGGTCTGGTTGTCGGAGCGGAAGGTGAAGGTCTTCACGTCCGGCGCTTCGTCGCTGACGCCGATCACTTCCAGCACCTGCAGCCGGTCGTTCCAGGGCGTCATCTGGTCGAGATGGCGATAGAGGCCAAGGTCCGTCATCGCATTCATCCTCTTGTCCCCTGGGCTAGGCGACGCTGCGCAGGGCCGGCCGGCCGCCTTCGGCAAGGCGCGGCCCGATGAACGACGTGTACCACTCGACGAACTGGATCACGCCGCCCTCATGCAGCTCCGAATAGGGGCCTGGTTCGTAGGCCGGCGACAGGATGCCGAAGGCGTTTTCCTCGACGATGCGGCGGTCCTGGTCGTTGGTCTCGGTCCAGACATGGGTGAGCTCAGCGAGGTCGTAGTCGACGCCTTCGACCGCATCCTTGTGGACGAGCCATTTCGTCGTCACCGCGGTTTCCGTGGCACTGATCGGCAGCACGCGGAAGGTGACGGCATGGTCGCCGAGGATATGGTTCCAGGTTGTCGGATAATGATAAAGCAGCAAGGAGCCGATGCGGTCGGTTGAAACGCTGTCGGACAGGTTCTTCTTCACCGCCCGTTTTCCCGTCATGGTGTAGCTGACGGCATCGCGCAGCAGCGGCGCGCGGGTGGCGCGGTACTGCCCTGCCGGATCGATGCGGAATTTGCTCGGCAAGCCTGATGCCTCGCATCTGGCCCAGTGCGCGACCATCTCGGGGTCGCTGTCGGCGCCGTTGACGCCGGTCACGGTCGGCGCCTCGGGGAAGGTCTTGCACAGCTCAGGGTGATTGGCGACGCAGTGGTAGCACTCGCGGTTGTTTTCCCAGACCAGCTTCCAGTTGCCCTTCTCGATGATCGTGCTCTCAAAGGCGATCTTTGCCTCACGCAAACGGTGCGGCAAAAGATAAGGTTCGATCATCGCCCGCATCGGCGCGAAATCCGCCGGCTCCTTGGCCAGGCAGATGAAGATGTAGCCGCCGACGCTCTCGCAGGCGACCGGCTTCAGGCCGAAATCACTCTTGTCGAAACCGTCGGCCATCTGGCGGGCAAACAGCAGGCGGCCGTCCAGCTCATAGGTCCACTGATGATAGGGGCAGACGAGCTTTGCCGCCGTACCCTTTTCCGCGTTGCACACGCGGCTGCCGCGATGGCGGCAGGAATTGTGGAAGGCGTTGATCTTGCCTTGCTGGTCGCGGACAAGGACGACCGGATAGTCGCCGATCTGCACGGTGATGTAGCTGCCCGGCTTCGGCAGTTCGCAATCATGGCCGATGAACAGCCAGTCGCGATACCAGATCAGCTCCATGTCGAGCTTGAAGTAGTCTGGATCGGTGTAGAAGGGCTGCTCCAGCGAAAAGCCTTGCCGGCGCCCCTTCAGGAGCCTCAGCATGTCGTTGCGGGTATCCATGTCCTGTCCTCGTTTCTAAGGACTGAACTGGTGGTGATGGAGGAAGGATTGAAACGCAGGCCGGCTAGGTGCCGGAAGCGCTATCCACCTCTTGACCGCCCACCGCGATCAGTCGAGTCTAAAAATCTCGGGCTGGTTTCCGGGCTCTGGAGTTGTCCTTGCGGACCATCGCGACACCTTCCCAGGCAGTTGCCCAGTGGTCTCCCGTTGCGACTTGAACTCCACCACCGTTGCGGGGGCAGCGCCGGATTCTGACCGGCTTCCCAATTCTCCGCCTCGTCGTCACGAAGCGGCACCTGAGATGGGTATGATCTAACCACGATCGCTGGCGCGCCGTCGGCATGAAAACGACATCGTATCCATGCGGCGCGACACGGCATGCGAAACGTCACCGCAGATCGTCGCGGGCCGAAATCCCGCCTCCCGGGCGGCCATTTGCCGGCTGCGATCTTCCCGAGTCCGACCCTTGGCGGGGGTCAAAAAAGGTTAACGGTTTCGAAAAGTGACTATTAGCTTGACCTAAAATCGAACCGAACGGTTCGTTTCTGTTGACGGTGCGTGCAGGACGGTGTGAACGCCGGGCCTTTGAAACAGTCAGTGATCCATCGGATGGTTAAACTTAACATGCTGATATAGAGAGGAAAAATGTATCTCTAGATTCCCCTGGCACAATTTCAAGGTGTGGATTCATGGTCCACACGGAACAACTTCGTGATTGGAAAAGGCGGGGTTGCCCTCCCACATCGGGGCTGTCCGAACGACGCGATTTCATTTCCAAGACACGCCGCTAGACGGACGGAAAAAGACGATACTGGAGTACAAAAATGAAAAAGATCATTCTCACTGCCGCAGCC
>NZ_RZRK01000447.1:0-5201 GCF_003997835.1 Mesorhizobium sp. M7A.F.Ca.CA.004.12.1.1 | reverse complement strand
CTTACCAGCTGCTTCGACAATTTCGGCTAATCATACCAAAGCCACAGCTTTCGGTAGCCGGCCGGAACTTCAATCTGCTCGGCGGGCAGGTGATCGACATCTCCTTCCCAGGTTTCGTCCGGCTCGAAGCCTGATGGCAGCCAGCCAATCACATGTTCTTCGCTGGCGCGCGTTGTAATGACGACTTTGTCAGAGAATGGCCATTCTCCATCATCGCACTGCACGATCGCTATCCGGACATCGTGAACTTCGGGCTTTTTCCGTATCGACTGAAATGTAGCCAGAACCGTATCATTGTTCGGTGCCTCCGGGCTGTTGCACAGCAATCCGGCTTCGCCTTGAGCCCCATCGAAATATTCTTCCAATGTAACAAGCGGCATGGAGAGTGGGGCAATGCCGCCGTTGTATTTTTGCAGCGCGCCCATCCTCGAAATTAAGGCAAGTTTCTTTTGCTCGTCCATGATGGGTCCGATACGTCGTGGGCGCAGCAATCCTAAAACAGAAAATACCTCTGCGCCATCGGCAGCACGGTAGCCGGCTCGCAGGTGAGCAATTCCCCGTCGGCACGCACCTCGTAGGTTTCCGGATCGACCTCGACATGCGGCGTGGCGTCGTTGAGCACCATCGAATGCTTGCCGATGCCGCCGCGGGTGTTCTCGACGGCGACGAACTGCTTGTCGACACCGAGCCTGCCGTGCAGGCCTGATTCGAGCGCGGCTTTTGAAACGAAGGTCACCGACGAGTTGGTCCTGGCCTTGCCATAGGCGCCGAACATCGGCCGGTAGTGCATCGGCTGCGGCGTCGGGATCGAGGCGTTGGGGTCGCCCATGGGCGCTGCGGCGATCATGCCGCCGATCAGCACCATGTCCGGCTTGACGCCGAAGAAGGCCGGGTTCCACAGCACCAGGTCGGCGCGCTTGCCGACCGCGATCGAGCCGATGTCTTTCGACAGCCCATGCGCGATGGCCGGGTTGATCGTGTATTTGGCGATGTAGCGGCGGACGCGGAAATTGTCGTTGTTGCCGGTCTCCTGCGGCAGCGAGCCGCGCTGGCGCTTCATCTTGTCGGCGGTCTGCCAGGTGCGGATCGCGACTTCGCCGACACGGCCCATGGCCTGCGAATCCGACGAGATGATCGAGAAGGCGCCGATGTCGTGCAAAATGTCTTCCGCCGCGATGGTCTCCTTGCGGATGCGGCTTTCGGCAAAGGCGATGTCCTCAGGGATCGACGGCGACAAATGATGGCAGACCATCAGCATGTCGAGATGCTCGGCCAGCGTGTTGACCGTGTAGGGCCGCGTCGGGTTGGTCGAGGACGGGATGACGTTGGGCAGGCCGCAGACCTTGATGATGTCAGGTGCGTGGCCGCCGCCGGCACCCTCGGTGTGGAAGGCATGAATGGTGCGGCCTTTGATGGCGGCGACCGTGTTCTCGACAAAGCCGGATTCGTTCAGCGTATCGGTATGGATCATCACCTGCACGTCGTAGTCGTCGGCGACCGACAGGCAGCAATCAATGGCCGCCGGCGTCGTGCCCCAGTCTTCGTGCAGCTTCAGCGAGCAGGCGCCGCCCAGCACCATTTCCTCAAGCGCGGCGGGCAGGGAGGCATTGCCCTTGCCCGACAGGCCGATGTTCATCGGGAAGGCATCGAAGGACTGGATCATGCGGGCCATGTGCCATGGCCCCGGCGTACAGGTGGTGGCCAGCGTGCCGTGCGCCGGACCGGTGCCGCCGCCGAGCATGGTGGTGATGCCTGACATCAGCGCTTCCTCGATCTGCTGCGGGCAGATGAAGTGGATATGCGCGTCGAAGCCGCCTGCGGTCAGGATCTTGCCCTCGCCGGCGATGATCTCGGTGCCGGGACCAATGATGATGGTGACGCCATCCTGCGTGTCCGGATTGCCGGCCTTGCCGATGGCCGCGATGCGGCCGTCGCGAAGCCCGATATCGGCCTTGAAGATGCCTGCGCTGGCATCGATCACCAGTGCGTTGGTGATCACCGTGTCGACGGCGCCCTGGGCTCTGGAAACCTGGCTCTGGCCCATGCCGTCGCGGATCACCTTGCCGCCGCCGAATTTCACCTCTTCGCCATGGATGGTGAGATCCTTCTCGACCTCGATGAACAGTTCGGTGTCGGCAAGGCGCACTTTGTCGCCGACCGTCGGGCCATACATCTGCGCGTAGGCGGCGCGGGTAATTCTGGCCATCAGCGATTGCTCCCGAAATGCGGTTTGCCGAAATGCGGTTGGATTGAAGCGCGGCTGCACATTGCTGCCATCCTATGGTCACGCAATGACCCGCTGGGCGACACCTTCTGATCCCATTTGGCGGTTGAGGTTAGGGGGTCACCCCAGACCGACCGTTTGCCAATCGATGGAAAGGAAAATCCATGCGCAAAACGATAATTCTTGCCGCAGCTGCCAGCCTGATGCTGGCTGGCGCCGCCAGTGCCCAGCAGCAACCCGCGCCACAGCCCACTCCGGCGCCGGCAACGCCTGCTCCAGCCACGCCCCAGGCTCAGCCGGCGGTGCCGACGATCCAGAGCGTCAACATCGTCGACATCACGGAGCTGCCAAAGGACACCCAGACGCAGGTCAACCAGGTGATCGCCCAGCGCGGCGATGACGGCTTGAAGAAACTGCGCAGCTCGATCGACGCCACGCCCAAGGTGAAGTCGGCGCTGGAGGCCAAGGGAATGACCTCGGCGCAGGTGGTCGCGGCCAGTATGGAACCCAATGGCGCACTGACCCTGATCACCAAGAAGGCGAGCTGACGCCACGGCACGGCGGGCCGGCATCCGGCCGGCCGGCCGCATCGGGAAAGGAACCTTCGCCGGGCGGGATTCGTTTTGTTCTTTTCGCGCTAACCCGCGCCCCGAAACGATTTCTCTCAGGAGCGAGCGATGGCGATCACTTTCTCGACCAGAATGCAGGCAGTCGCCGCCATGGCGTTCCTGGCGGCTGCCGGTCCGGCTACCGGATTGAAGGCGCAAGGGCTGGAAAGCACGGAGACCGTCAACCGCATCGTCGGCTCGCAGGTCAAGCAGGAAGAGACCAAGGCCACCACTGAGGCCGCAAACGTCAACACGGCGATCGACCGCACGCGTGAAAACATCGGTACGGTACGCAAGACGTCCAAGCTCGACAAGGTCGACATCGTGTTCCTCACCGACGCCGCGCGCAGCGAAGGCGGCCCGCCGCCGGAGATCGAAAGCAAGGTCAAGCAGCATCAGGACGACATCACCGAGCTGCGCAAGGAGATCGAAGCCAACGCGCTGCTGTTCAACGCCATCGAATCGCAGCGCGTGCAGGCGCAGGATGTCCTTGCCGTCGAATTCGACGATCCCGGAAAGATCGTCATCTACGCCGCGGCCAAGCCATCGAACTGAGCTGAGCGCGCCGAAAGATCTCACAGCTTGAGATCTCACAGCTTGCCCATCACCTTCTGCTGAAATCCGTAGACCTCGCGCTTGCCGCCGAGCGGCACCAGCGTGACATCGCGCTCCTGGCCCGGCTCGAAACGCATGGCCGTGCCCGCGGCAATGTCGAGGCGCATGCCCCTGGCGCGCTCGCGGTCGAATTTCAGCCCCTCATTGGTCTCGAAGAAATGGTAGTGGCTGCCGACCTGGACCGGCCGGTCGCCGCTGTTGGCGACTTTCAGGGTGACGGTCGGCAGGCCCTTGTTGAGCTCGATGTCGCCGCCCACCGTGATGATTTCACCGGGGATCATGGTCGCCCTCACACGATGCCGAAGGCGAGACCGATGCCGATCGCCGCACAGGCGGCACCGGCAGCACGGGCCACTCCACGGAACCGGATGCCGAGACTGAGACCGGCAGCGATGCCGGCGGCATGCAGCAACAGCGTGGCGATGGCAAAGCCGGCCATGTATTCAAGCCCGCCGGCATTCTCCGGCACCTCGGTGCCATGCGCGTGGCCGTGGAAAAGTGCGAACAGGCCGATGATGGCGACCCCGGCCGAGACCGGCAGATCGATCGCCAGCGCCACCAGCAGCCCGAGCGTCACGACCGATGCCAGTATGCCCGGTTCGACGAAGGGCAGCGGCATGTGCAGCATACCCAGCGCGCCGCCGACCAGCATGACGCAGACAAAGGCCGCCGGCCAGGCAAGAACCGCCTTGCCGCCCTTGAGCGCCGCCCACAGCCCGACTGCGGCCATCACCGTCATATGATCGAGCCCGGAAAGCGGGTGCATGAAGCCGGCCGTGAAGGAGGAGGCCGTGCCGATGCCGACATGAGCATAGGCCGGCATGGCAGCGGCCAGCAGCAGGATCGCCGACAGGCAGAGGCGTTTGGCGGGGATCATCTGTTTGCCTTTCGTTTTGCTCGGTCTGGTGTTTACGCCGCCTTGCTGGGACCGCAGCCTTCAGCCTTGAGAACGCGTCTGCTCGACGCCGGATATTTCTTCAGCATCGCTGGCGGGCGGATCGGCCGCGCCGAAAAACCACCGCCGCAATTGGGGCAGATGCCGCCCAACACCTGTTCCACGCATCCGGCGCAAAAGGTGCACTCGAAGGTGCAGATCAGCGCATCCGTCGCCTCCGGCGGCAGGTCCTTGTCGCAGCATTCGCAGTTGGGACGCAGCTCCAGCATCCTGTCCTCCTCAACGGATCGGTTCGTGCACGGTCACCAGCTTGGTGCCGTCGGGAAAAGTCGCCTCGACCTGCACGTCATGGATCATCTCGGCGATGCCTTCCATGACTTGCGCGCGGCTGACGATATGAGCGCCGGCTTCCATTAGTTCGGCGACCGGACGGCCGTCGCGGGCGCCTTCGACGACGAAGTCGGTGATCAGCGCGATCGCTTCCGGATGGTTGAGCTTGACGCCGCGTTCGAGCCGCTTGCGCGCCACGATCGCCGCCATGGCGATCAGCAGCTTGTCCTTTTCCCTCGGCGTCAGGTTCATGCGTTTCCCTGGATTGGTAGAGACAGGCCTATAGTGACCATAATTTGGGCAACCCCGCCCTTCCGTTGAGCAATTCGACGAGTGGAACCAGCCGCTGGCGCAGCCGGTAGCCGTCCCCGGCGTAGAGCCTCGCAAGAAGCTTGCCAGATTTCTTCACGCTCCAGGCACTGGCGCTGCCGTGTTCGCCGACGATCTCCAGAACCCGGTCGAGCAGGGCCTCGGCGCGTGGCGACACCAGAAGCAGCGTCGCCACCGCGATCGCGCCGCCGGCAACCGC
>NZ_RZRK01000446.1:0-5202 GCF_003997835.1 Mesorhizobium sp. M7A.F.Ca.CA.004.12.1.1 | reverse complement strand
GCTGAAGACTGGTGGCGCCATTGATCCGGTCGCGGCCTATAGGGCGGCGGGTTACCGCGCCAAGGTCGCTGCGGAACGGCCGGCGGTTGTGGGTGGCTCTGGCGGCATTGTCTGAGGCCGAGCCGGCCCCCTCATCCGGCCGTTTTGCGGCCACCGACCCTCCGGGCGTTCGTTGTTCGAAAAGCCAAGCAGTTGGCTTTTGGCCCGCTGCGCGGACCACGCCTCACCCCCGCTGGGGAGAAGAGACTGACGTCAGCGCTGACAACCTCCTCTCCCCTCGGGGAGAGGTCGGATTGCCTCGAATTGCGCTTCGCAATTCAGTTGGCAATCCGGGTGAGGGGGCTCTTCTCACGCTCCCTTAATTGTTAGTGGACTCGATCAGTCCAACACGGTCTTCTAGGCGTCCCCCCGCCCGGAGAACCGCCATGCCTCTCAACCGTCGGACACTGATCGCCGCCAGTCTTTCCATCACCTTCGCCCTCGCGCCGTTGACGGGCGTCTTCGCCGCATCGCCTGCGCCGGCCAAGGGCGAGCACGGCATGGTGGTGACGGCCCAGCATCTGGCGTCCGAAGTCGGTATCGAGGTGCTGAAAAAGGGCGGCAATGCTGTCGATGCGGCGGTTGCCGTCGGCTATGCGCTCGCGGTCGTCTACCCCAATGCCGGCAATATCGGCGGCGGCGGCTTCATGACCATCCGCTTCAAGGACGGCAAATCGACCTTTCTCGATTTTCGCGAGCGGGCGCCGCTGGCGGCGACAAAAACCATGTATCTCGACAAGGACGGCAACCCGGTGAAGGGGGCCAGTCTCGACGGCTATCTTGCGGTCGGCGTGCCGGGTTCGGTGGCCGGTCTGGAGATGGCCCGCGAAAAATACGGCAAATTGTCCCGCCAGGATTTGATGGCGCCGGCAATCGGCTATGCCAGGGACGGCTTCATCCTCAACCAGGGCGACGCCGCCTCGTTTGCCGGCAGCGCCGACAGGCTGGCGAAGGACCCCGCGGCCGCCGCCATATTCCTGAAACCCGACGGCAAGCCCTATGGCATCGGCGAGCGGCTGGTCCAGCCCGACCTCGCGGCGTCGCTCGCCGCCATTTCCGAAGAGGGTGCGGATGCCTTTTACAAAGGCGCCATCGCCGATGCCATCGTCAAGGCGAGCGGCGCCAAGGGCGGCATTCTCGCCAAGCCCGACTTCGAGCAATATGCGGTGCGCGAACTCAAGCCCGTGACCTGCACCTATCGCGGCTACGAGATCACCTCCTCGCCGCCGCCCAGCTCCGGCGGCGTCATCATCTGCGAAATCCTCAACGTTCTGGAGGGCTATCCCTTATCCTATCTCGGTGCCGGATCGGCCGAGTCCATCCATGTCATGGTCGAAGCGATGCGCTATGCCTATGTTGACCGCAATTCCGCGCTCGGCGATCCCGATTTCGTCGACAATCCGGTCTCGAAATTGCTTGATAAGGCCTATGCCAAGGATATCCGCGACAAGATCGACCCGTTCCGGGCCGGCGTGTCGCAGGATCTGATGCCGAAGGGCTTTGGCGAGAGCAAGGAGACGACGCATTATTCGATCATCGACGATGAAGGCAATGCGGTCGCGGTCACCTACACGCTGAATGGCTCCTTCGGAGCCGGCGTCGTCGCCGACGGCACCGGCATCCTGCTCAACAACGAAATGGACGATTTCACCCAGAAACCCGGCGTGCCCAATCTCTACGGCCTTGTCCAGGGCGAGGCCAACGCCATCCAGCCGAAGAAGACGCCGCTGTCGTCGATGAGCCCGACCGTGGTCGCCAAGGACGGCAAACCGTTCATGGTCATCGGCAGCCCGGGTGGCTCGCGCATCATCACGATCACGCTGGAAGCGATCGTCAATGTCATCGACCACGGCATGAACATCCAGGAGGCGATCGACGCGCCTCGCATCCACCATCAATGGCTGCCCGACAAGGTTTATGTCGAGCCGTTCGGCCTGTCGCCGGACACAGAAAAGCTGCTGGCCGGCATGGGATATCACCTCGATCTCGCTGACCAGACCTGGGGGCAGGCGGCCGGCATCCTGGTCGGCGGCAAGAGCCTGGCGGAAATCGAGAAGGGCGGCGGCGCGCGCTACAACGGCGCCATCGACAGCCGCGCGGCCTCTGGCGAGGCGCTCGGATACTGACAGCTCGGAGGAAAAACCTGGTGCAGCGTGGCGATTCGGGTTGATCGCCCGCTGCTCAAGTGGATCGGCTCACACCGATTTGGCCGTCACAAGACCAGCGTGAGAGTGGACGCAACCAGCATCAAGGCGGCAATGCCGACGAACAGCGCATAGATACGCGGCCGGTCGAGCAGCAGCGCGTTTCCGGATATCCAGGCGGACGTGGCGCCGCCAAGCGCGAAGAGGAAGCCGTTGCGGTGCCCGAAGACCATCGATGCGGCCATCAGCCCGCCAATGATCAGCGCACCGAACACGATGATCACGGCAACGGCATATCTCTCGAAATCATTGCCGCTACCCATGCTCGGGCCGATTGCGTTCAACGTCGGCAGGTCGTCCGGATCGAAAGGGTTCGTCGACCCGTATTCGTCTTGACCGGCAGGCTCTCGCATCATTCATTCTCCGTATAGCGGCAACAAACCATCAAGCCTTGCCGAGCGCAACCCGATCGCACTCCCTTCAATGCGTTTGGTACGGTCTTCTACACCTTCTGGCGACGACCGCCGCCGGTTTTTTGATTCGTTGCCTTTTTCAGGCAATCCAATCCAGAGCGCGCCGCCCGGAGGCGGTCGTGGGACCATCCATCCTGGAATGCATTCGTGGAGGAAAAATGATGCGGGACGTGGATTGCGCTTCGCGGGCAGCGATTTTCGGCGAGCGGGACGTCGCACGCCCACCGTGACGGTGCGAATCGTCTTGCCGCCATCCGGACGGAGGACAGGGCCGCGTCGAATCGCGGCTCTGGACGCGCGTCATCACAGGTTCATGCGGCGCGCTTCAGATCCCGCATGCCAGATCACTGCCAGCCGAGGCAGCCGAGCGGCATGCATCAGAACTTCATGCTGAGGCTGCCCTTGATGACGCGGCCTTCGCCATAGATGCAGCTGAGGTCGGCATTGCTGCCGGCCTCATAGCAGGTCGAATAGTAGGTCTTGTCGAACAGGTTGGAGACATTGAGCGCTGCCTGCCAGCCATTCTTCTTGTAGCGCAGTGCCGCGTCGACCAGCGTGTGGCCGGGCACGTTAACCGTGTTCGTACTGTCACCGAAGCTGGCGCCGATATAGCGCACGCCGGCGCCGACACTCAGGCCCTCGAGCACGCCGCTGCCAACCTCATAGTTGGCCCACAGCGATGCCTGGTGTTCCGGCACCCTGGCCGGGCGGTTACCGACGACGGCGGCGGCATCGCTGGTTATCTCCGCGTCGAGATAGGTGTAGGCCGCCGTCATGCTGAGGCCGGAAGCCAGATCTGCGTTGGCCTCGATCTCCAGGCCGCGATGGCGGACTTCTCCGGTCTGGACCTGGTAGACGGGATTGGCTGCTGCCGTCGGCACATTGGTCTTGCGCAGGTCGAACAGCGAAGCGGTGATGAAGCCGGGGAAGAAGGTCGGCTCGTATTTCAAGCCGACTTCATACTGCTTGCCCAACGACGGCAGCAGCGCGTCTCCGGACTGGGTCGGGCCGATATTGGTGGTGAAGGATTCGGCATAGCTGGCGTAGGGCGTCAGGCCGTTGTCGAAGAGATAGCCGATGCCGATATTGCCGGTGAAGGCATGGTCCTTCTGATCGTAGCTGCCTGCACCGTCGAGTCGGTTGAAATTGGTGTGGTCGATCCAGGCCTGCCGGCCGCCGATTGTCAGGACCCAGTGGTCGGCGATCTTGGACTGGTTTTGTGCATAGAGGCCGACCTGGCCGATCGTCTCCACGCGATCCGTAATGATGAGGCTCGGCGGCGTGACAGGGATCGAGTAGTCCGGGTTCTGGGTGTCCAGCGGCGGACCCGCCCCGTAGCCGTTGCGCCCGTCGACCGATTGTCTGCTGTAATCCAGACCGAACAGCAGCTTGTTTTCGACCACGCCGAAGTCAGCCTTGTACTCGGCCTGGTTGTCGACGTTGAACAGCCTTGCCGTCTCATCCACGGTGAACAGCGTGCGCTGCACCGTATGTTCGTCTGCGCCGATGTATGGGCCGCCAAGCCACTCGCCAAAATAGAGCTGCCGGTAGTCGGTTTCCTGCTGCGAGTAGCGCAGGTTTTGCCGCACCGTCCAATGGTCGTCGAACTCATGGCTGAACTGGTAGCCGATCGAACCATGGTTGGCATCGAAGCGGTCGAAGTCAGGCGAGCCGGTGAAGAAATTGCGCGGCAGATTGCCATACTGCGCCGGCAGAAACTGATTCGTCGTCAGCCTGTCCCACTGGTAGTTGGCCAGGACGGTCAGCGAGGTCTGCGCATCCGGCTGCCACTTGAGCGCCGGCGCGACGAAGATGCGGTCGTTGCGGGAATAGTCGGTTTCGAGCGCGCCGTTGCGAACCAGGCCGGTCAGCCGGTAGGACCACACGCCGGCATCGTCGATCGGGCCGCCTATATCCAGCCCGGCCTCGACGGTGTTGAAGCTGCCATAGCTGAGGAAGCCGTCATAGATCGGCTTGTCAGTCGGCCGCTTGGTGACGGCATTGACCATGCCGCCAGCCTCGTTCTCGCCGTAGAGCACCGAGGATGGCCCCTTCAAGACTTCGATTCGCTCCAGCCCGTAGGGCTCGATCTTGAAGCCTGAGAAATCGATCACTTTCTGCGGCAGCCCGTCGCGATAGATCGCCGACGTGCAGAGGTCGAACCCACGAATCAGGCATTGGTCGAAGCGATCGTCGACGCCCCATGGCGAGATGGTGACGCCGGCGAGATAGGACAAGGCGTCCTCAAGCTGCCCCGGCTGGCGATCGTCGAGCTGCTTGCGGGTCACCACCGAAATCGAGCGCGGAATTTCCTTCAGCGGCGTGTCGGTTTTCGAGCCGGTGGTGGTGTTTTTGGCGATGTAGCCGTCATCCGGTCCGACCGGGCTGTCGCTCTGTCCCTCGACATTGATCGGGTTGAGCTCGGTCGCGGCTTCCTGCGCAAGGACCTGGGTGCAAAGCAGGGTCGAAAGCGATGCGACCACGAGGCTCCGGGTCCGGCTTCGCCGCCGCGCCGCACGATATGCACTCAACCCCATCTTGATACC
>NZ_RZRK01000445.1:0-5210 GCF_003997835.1 Mesorhizobium sp. M7A.F.Ca.CA.004.12.1.1 | reverse complement strand
GCGGCCTTGGGGGCTGCCTTCTGGGGGGTCGCTGCTTTCGCCATCGTCTTTACCCTTTTTCGTCCTTTGTTTCTCACGCGGTCCAGTCGCGGGTCGATGACCCGCGAACCACGCCTAGAGCGCCTCGGCGCCCGAAATGATTTCGATCAGTTCCTTGGTGATCTGCGCCTGCCGCTGGCGATTGTAGGTGATCGACAGCTTGTTGATCATGTCGCCGGCGTTGCGCGTCGCATTGTCCATGGCGCTCATCTTGGCGCCCATTTCGCCGGCCACGTTTTCGAGCAGCGCCCGGAAAACCTGCACGGAGATGTTGCGCGGAATGAGGTCGGAGAGGATTTCGCCCGGCTCCGGCTCATATTCGTAGACGGCGTTGCCGCCATCAATCGCCTCGGCAGGAGCCGAAGCAATGCCGGCCGGAATGATCTGCTGCGCGGTCGGGATCTGGCTGATCACCGACTTGAACTGCGAATAGAACAGCGTGCAGATGTCGAAGCCGCCTTCGTTGAAGAGGTGGATGACCTTCTTGGCGATGGCATCGGCATTGACGAAGCCGAGTGTCTTGACCTCGCGCAGGTCGACTCGGTCGATGATCATCGACGCGTAGTCGCGGCGCAGGATGTCGAAACCCTTCTTGCCGACGCAGATGATCTTGACCTGCTTGCCGTCGGCCAAAAGCTTGCGGATATGGTCGCGGGCAAGGCGGGCGATCTGCGAATTGAAGCCGCCGCACAGGCCGCGCTCGGCGGTGCAGACGACGAGCAGATGCACGTCATCCTTGCCGGTGCCGGTCATCAGCGCCGGGGCATCGCCGCCGCCGCCGATTGCCTGGGTTATGTTGGCCAGCACGGAACCCATGCGCTCCGAATAGGGGCGCGCCGCTTCCGCAGCCTCTTGCGCACGGCGCAGCTTCGCCGCGGCGACCATCTGCATCGCCTTGGTGATCTTCTGCGTCGCCTTGACCGAGGCGATACGGTTACGAAGGTCTTTTAATGAAGGCATGCTTCAAACCTGATCCCGTCTTGCAATTCGCTCAGGCGAAGGTCTTGGCGAAAGCGTCGATCTCGGCCTTCAGCTTGGCGCGCAGATCGTCCGACAGCGCCTTTTCCTTGCGGATGGCTTCGAGGACGTCCTTGCCGGCCGAACGCATGTGGCTGAGCAGGCCATGCTCGAACTTGCCGACCTGGTTGACCGGCAGCTTGTCGAGATAGCCGTTGACGCCGGCGAAGATCACCGCGACCTGCTCTTCCGTCTTCAGCGGCGAGAACTGCGGCTGCTTCAGGAGTTCGGTGAGGCGCGATCCGCGGTTGAGCAGGCGCTGGGTGGCGGCATCGAGATCCGAGCCGAACTGCGCGAAGGCCGCCATTTCGCGGTACTGCGCAAGCTCGCCCTTGATCGAACCGGCAACCTGCTTCATCGCCTTGATCTGCGCGGCCGAACCGACGCGGCTGACCGACAGACCGACGTTCACCGCAGGACGAATGCCCTGGAAGAACAGGTTGGTCTCGAGGAAGATCTGGCCGTCGGTGATCGAGATCACGTTGGTCGGGATATAGGCCGACACGTCGTTGGCCTGCGTTTCGATGATCGGCAGCGCGGTCAGCGAACCACCGCCCAGATCGTCGTTGAGCTTGGCCGCGCGCTCGAGCAGGCGCGAGTGCAGGTAGAAGACGTCGCCCGGATAGGCTTCGCGGCCCGGCGGGCGACGCAGCAGCAGCGACATCTGGCGATAGGCGACGGCCTGCTTCGACAGATCGTCGTAGCTGATCAGCGCGTGCATGCCATTGTCGCGGAAATATTCGCCCATGGTGGCGCCGGCGAACGGCGCCAGGAACTGCATCGGTGCCGGATCGGAAGCGGTGGCGGCGACGATGATCGAATATTCGAGCGCGCCGCGCTCTTCCAGCACCTTGACGAACTGCGCGACGGTCGAGCGCTTCTGGCCGACGGCGACGTAGACGCAGTAGAGCTTTTCCTTCTCGGGGCCGTTGTCGTGCACCGACTTCTGGTTGAGCATCGTGTCGAGGATGATGGCGGTCTTGCCGGTCTGGCGATCGCCGATGACCAGCTCGCGCTGGCCGCGGCCGACCGGGATCAGCGCATCGATGGCCTTGAGGCCGGTCGACATCGGCTCGTTCACCGACTTGCGCGGAATGATGCCGGGCGCCTTGACGTCGACGCGCTTGCGCTCGACCGCCTTGATCGGACCCTTGCCGTCGATCGGATTACCGAGCGCGTCGACGACGCGGCCGAGCAGGCCTGGGCCGACGGGGACGTCGACGATGGCGCCAGTGCGCTTGACGATGTCGCCTTCCTTGATGTCGCGGTCGGCGCCGAAGATGACGACGCCGACATTGTCGGCTTCGAGGTTGAGCGCCATGCCGCGGATGCCGCCGGGGAATTCGACCATTTCGCCGGCCTGGACATTGTCGAGGCCGTAGACGCGGGCGATACCGTCACCGACGGACAACACCTGTCCGACTTCGGAGACCTCGGCCTCCTTGCCGAAATTCTTGATCTGGTCTTTCAGAATTGCGGAAATTTCCGCGGCGCGGATGTCCATCAGCCGACCTCTTTCAGTGCAAGCTTGAGCGAATTGAGTTTGGTTTTGAGCGACGTATCGATCTGGCGCGAGCCCATCTTGACCACCAGCCCGCCGAGCAGCGACGGATCGACGGTGACGGAGATAGCCACGTCCTTGCCGGCAACGCTCTTCAGCGCCGCCTTGAGTTCGGTCTGCTGGGCAGCCGTCAGTTCGTGAGCCGACGTCACTCCAGCAGCGGTCTCGCCACGATGTTCGGCTGATATCTGGCGGAACGCCCTGATCATGCCGGGAATGGCGAACAGCCGGCGGTTACGGGCGACGACGCGCAGGAAATTGCCGGTGAGGCCGGCAATCCCGGCCTTGTCGGCGATTGCCGCGATGGCCTTCGCCTGGTCCTCGCTGGAGAACACCGGGCTGTTGATCAGCCGGGTGAGATCAGCGCTGCCCGCGAGCATGGCTTCGAAGCTGTTGAGGTCAGCTTCGACCTTGGCCACGGAATTTGCCTGCAGGGCGAGTTCGAACAGCGAACCCGCATAGCGTTCTGCGACACCTGAGATTGGCGATGACGATTGAGCCACGGACCGTCTTTTCTCTTGTCTGACAGGCCGTAGATTGTTGGCGCGAGCAAAAACTCTGGCTAAATCTTTGACCTTACTGCATTTTTTCAAGCACGGAGACGCGGCTTCCGCTATCCCCGGCCGAAAGTCGATTGCCGTCTAGCACAGGCATTTTAAGACCGCAATGCGTCGTTCCGCATGGTTTTCAGGCACTATTGTCGCATCCGGCGAAAGTCACCCGTCTTCCATCGCGGAATACCCAACGATTCAAGGCAGAAAGCCGAAGGCAAAGGCGAGCGGCAACGCCGCCAGCACCAATTCCACCACAATGGAAACCCAATTGAAAGGCGTGTTGGCGCCATCCGACATCATCGACAGCAGCCGGCCGAAGGCGGTGAACAGCCAGGAGAAGCCAAGCGCCATGTAGATCAGCGGCTGCGCCAGCAGGATACAGCACAGGCCGACGCCGAGATAGAAGCCCGACATCCTGCCGCGCCCCTCGGCGATCGCCGCAGCCTTCTCTGGTTTGACCTGCAAGCGCAGGGCATGGAAGGCGAGGCCAGGGGCCAGAAAAAACAAAAGACCGAGCAGCACGGTGACGACGGCGCTCGACCAGGCCAGCCATTCGCCCTGGCTCGTCGGCCATGGAAGCGCAAAATCCATCTTGTCCCCTCGAAATGCCTGTTTTGAAATTCCGGGCATTCTAGCGGAGGAAAAGAAGCGCGCCAGATGGATCCACGCACTTTAGGCGGCGCGCATCAACCGAGCGCGAATTCCACAGCCGCCTCGGCATGGATGCGCGTCGTGTCGAAGACCGGGATGTCGAAATCCTGCTCGCCTATGAGCATGGTGATCTCGGTGCAGCCCATGATGACGCTGTCGGCCGCCTCTTCGCGGCGCAGGCGCTCGGTCTCGGCGATATAGGCCGCCTTTGAAGTCTCCTTGACGATGCCCTGGCACAACTCGTCGTAGATGACGCGATGGACCATGTCGCGCCCGGCACTATCGGGTACGACAGGGTTCAAGCCAAATCTGTCGGCGAGCCGGCCCTTGTAGAAATCCTGCTCCATGGTGAAGCGCGTCGCCAGCAGTGCCGGACGCTGCATGCCGGCGCGCTTGACCGCCACCGCGGTGGCATCGGCGATGTGGATCAGCGGGATCGACACCGACGCCTGCACTTGGTCGGCCAGTCTGTGCATGGTGTTGGTGCACAAAAGCAGACCCTCCGCGCCGCCGGCCTCGAGCTTGCGTGCGGCTTCGACGAGAAGCACACCGGCGCCATCCCAGTCGCCATGATGCTGCCGCTCGGCGATTTCGGCGAAGTCGAATGACCAGAGCAGAAGCCTGGCCGAATGCAAGCCGCCCAGCCGCTCGCGCACGATCTCGTTGAGCAGCCGATAGTAGATGGCCGTCGATTCCCAGCTCATGCCGCCCAGAAGGCCAAGGGTTTTCATTGCGCGAGCTGTTCCTTTTCCTAGGCGATCCTCGATACTATAAACACATGAGACCACAAGGAGGTCGCAGTGAAAACCGTTCAGCTTCAGCAGGCCAAGGCGACACTCTCGGCAATTGTGGAGGCCGCGGGAAATGGCGAGCCAACCATCATCACAGAAAACGGCAGGCCGGCTGCCATGATCGTCCCGGACGATGAAGGGCGAAAGCTCTATCCGCAAGACAGTCGGAGAAATTTGGCTGATTGGTTACTCGGTATCCCGGCGGCATCGAATTTGAGCGAAACGAATCGCCGTCACGAGATGCCGAGTTTTGAGCCGCCCGACGTACCTATTTGAATCCACCTACCAAGCGCCCGGCAACTACAAAAAACTCTGCGGATCGATATCCACCTGCACCCTGACCGAGCCGCGCTGCTTCGGCCCATTGGCAAGCATCGCGCGAATAAAACCTTGCATGTCGGCGCGCCGTTCGCCCTGGATCAGCAGACGGAAGCGGTGGCGGCCGCCGAGCAGGGACAACGGCGCCTCGGCTGGACCCAGCACGAACAGATCTGACGCCTCGGGCGCGGCGCGGCGCAGGCCGCGTGCATGGCCCTCGGCTTCCGCCCGCGTCACCGCACTGACGATGACGCCGGCGAGCCGACCGAAGGGCGGCAG
>NZ_RZRK01000444.1:0-5214 GCF_003997835.1 Mesorhizobium sp. M7A.F.Ca.CA.004.12.1.1 | reverse complement strand
GCGACGTTATGCTGGAGGCCAAATATCCACACATTGACGTCGAGTGGCACGACGAGCGCCGCGTCAAAACCGAAGTGTCTCGTCGGAAGGTCCCGCTCATTGGCGACGCCCTTCAGGCAGCACATGAAGCCGTCGAGGCGGCAGGCGAAAGCAAGATGCTGTTTGCCCGTTACGGTCATGAAGGCGGTGGCGACAAAGCCTCGGCCGCGCTTGGTAAGCACGTTAGAGCCGCAGTGACCGACAAGAAGGTAACCACCCACTCATTGCGGCACCGAATGGAGGACTTGCTGGTGATCGCTTGGGTCCCCGAGAAGCTCAAGCGCTCGATCATGGGCCACTCAGGGGGTGGTGCGGGAGACAACTACGGCGGCGAAGAAGCGCGGCTGAAGGTGGCGACTGAGGCAATGCTGAAAGCACTTGGAGAAGAACACATCGAGAGGCCTTCCGAACTGTCTGAAATGACGTAGAACTGCCGAGCAAATGACATGAAGGAGGTTTCTTGACCCCAGCATCCGCTCCAGTGCCTATACGGACGCTAGATCGCTGGCGGCATCTGCTCAAACCGCTTCCAATCACAATCGACTGTCCGACGATGAAGATGATCGGCGGTGACTTTGAACCTCCGGTCTTTGCCGGCTCAGGTCGCATTGTAATTAAGAGCTTCACCGAAATTGAGTATCGGATGTATGCCACACCATCAGACAGTGCGGATGCGTTCAAGCGGCTCGCTAAGCAGCAGAAAGATCCCTACGATACCTCCAACACCTTTCGCCTCTTTGCCACGGACATACAGGGAACTGAGTGGGCAGCAGGCTGGACAAATCCGCAGCTAGGAGAGACGAAGACGGGCATTTGGGAGTTGTGGGGCGAGTTGGACTCGCTTCTCACTAGCGCGTCCGGGCGATGGGTTTCCCAACTATCGAGCGTGGAGTTGGTCTTTCAGCCTGAGGTGCGGGTGCCTGTAGAGAAGGCGATGGTTACGGTCACCACGCTTGATGACGTCGAGGTCGAATATAGTCGCCGGCTCGCCAAGCAAACAGTACAGGTTCTCGGTTCCGAAATTGAGTTCTTCCGTACGAAGGACGGAAGCGCTCTCTGGGTTACGGCTACGTCGTCCAAGGCGCTGCCGCACCCATGTACCGAGAATTGGCTGAGCGAGCCGTTGCGAATCTTGCTGGGTCAGTTAATTTTTCCTCGCCTCGTGGCGCGGAACTTTGGAGATGGCAGAGCACAGGTCTGGCTGCGACCGTCTCCAAGGCGTTTTATAGACTCGGGCATTGCCTCATTGGTGGATGGAAATCCCTTCGAATCAAAGCCGGACTTCTGGACCCTCTACGGGAAATTGCTCGAACATGTTGCGAATACGCGTGACGAAGGGGGGCATCTAAATTCCGAGCCGCATCTGATCACACGCCTTTACGAAGAGATCATACAAGCGACACAAGGATCGCGCTGGGTGCTTTGCCTTACTTTGGCGAGCGTCGCAGAGGGTCTTGCAAAGCTGTTGATGGGGCCAACTCCACTGAAGGCCGACTTCGTCGAGAAGGACTTGAGCGCGCTTCGGGATCACACTCAGACCTGGGACGGCGACGCGAGGCTGAAGAGGCGCATTCTTGACGAATTAACTAGAGCTGAAACAAAGACCGTGTCCAGTTTCCTAGGGGACCTTCGGCAGGGGGGCGCCGTCACAGCCGCGAATGTCAGCGCTTGGAGGAAGCTGCGAAATTCCGTGATGCATGGCAACTTGGTCTCGCCATATTCGACGAGAGAAGAAGATCAGCGCATCCTAGATTTGGCTGATCTCGTCCACCGATTGACGCGAGTAATTGTCGGCATCGACGCTAGGCAGCAACCGATCCTTGGCTCTGGATTAGTCAGCGAAGGCCACGCCTAAGGAACCAGCCATGTGCAACCTCTACAACCTCACCACGTCGCAAGAGGCCATCCGCCAATGGACCGGCACCTTGCGGGACATCTTGGGCAACCTTGAGCCGTCAATTGACATCTACCCCAACCGGCCCCCCGGTCCTGTAGTTCGCAATGCGTCGGACGGGCAACGCGAGCTTGCCAATCTGCTGTGGGGGATGCCGACGCCCGTAGAACATGTGAAAGGCAACGCCGATTACGGCACTACCAACGTGCGCAAGACCCACCTTGCCTACTGGCGGCAATACCTCGGCGTAGAGCATCGCTGTGTGGTTCCAGTGACGAGCTTTGCCGAGCCGAGCCCAGAGAAGAATGACAAGGACCCCCAGACTGGCGTTCAGCGGAACTATTGGATTGCCTTGAATGAAGACCGCCCGCTGTTCTTCTTTGCAGGGGTTTGGACGCATTGGCATGGGGTGCGCAAGGTGAAGGACGGTCCCGGCGACCATGAGGTCTATGGGTTCCTCACAACCGAGCCTAACGCCCTCATCAAGCCGATCCATGCGAAGGCCATGCCGGTGATCCTGACGACGAAAGAGGAAACCGAGACGTGGCTACGAGCCCCATGGTCGGAAGCAAGGGGCTTGCAACGCACCGCGCCTGACGATGCCCTTGTGATCGTCGACAAACCGGCCACGCAGATCAAGTTTCCGCTGGGCAAGAAAGATGGCCGACTGCCGTTGCTGTGAAGCTACCGAAGGGGACGACTTCGGCAACGGACATTTGTTTACCAAAGGCTAACGGACAGGCTGGACTACGAACTCCGGCATCAATCGCGGCACCAAATGCATGCAGTGTCCAATGCAGGCGCTAAAGCGTATGTCGAGGTCCTATCGCGGTTGAATTGTGGGAAGAACCCGGCGAAGGGCTTGCGTAAGTCCGGGAACCAAATTGTTGCGCAAGACGCGAGTTATCCACATTTCGAACTCGCTCATTGTCGTGTTCTTGAGATGTCTGGCCACGAGAGCCATCAGTCCCTTGTTGTCGTAGTGCTTGGCCAATTCGGCCATGTCCTGGTTTGCCACAGCGGCATCGATACGGGCCGTCGCTTCGGCTCCAATTGCGGCAATGTCCAGTGCTGCCGTCTTTGTGGCAAATTCGGCTGCGATTTCTGCAACCGTAGTTGCGCCGCTGAGATCAATCATCTTCAGGGTGCGGTCAATTCGTCGCCGGCAGTATCGCGCGATAGTGCCCGCAGCCGATGCTGGAGTGACGTCAGCGAAGACGGCTTGTCTCAGCGCGTCGAGCCGACTATCGAGATCTCCCCCGTTATAGCCCTCATGCTCCGCAATTCTGCGCCCCACTTCAGGAAGCAGGAAGACATTCTCGATCTCTGAAACCGGTAGGACGGCGACGCCGAGCCGTGCCAGATTCGCAATTTCTGGCCCTGAATAGTCATCGGCGTCTACGATCCCGGAACAGGTCACTCGTGTAAGGTCCGCGTTAGCGCGCATTGTTACAACTGAATGAATTACTTCTTCGCATGAACCGCGCGGGATGACTGTCCACTCGGGATAGCAGCAGCGATATATGACGGTGTCGAGACTTGTGCTGCCGCCTTCGACGAAGAGAATCGGGCGACGGCTCCCAAGGATGAGCGTCGCAATCTGCTCATCGAAACCGGTTTCTTCTGGCACCGGTTCGATCACCCAACCGGTCTTGGGATTGTAGTCCCGGATCACAATCTTTTGGGCAACCCGTGACGCGGCAAATTCGAGGTCATGTGTAATGAAGATGAAGGCACAATCGGGGCGTGCAGCCTCCATCTCGTCCCATAGTTTGGCCATGATAGATCGATGAACGTGCAGCTCCGGCTCGTCAAAGATAAGGAGCGTGTCGGGATCGGCGGCGAGAACTTGACCAATCATGTAGAACACTGACCGCTCGCCATCGCTCATGTCCTTGGCGTTATATTCCGTCTGCGATCCTGTGATTTGAACACGGATGTCGTCGCCGGAGATAACAAGCCTGCGGTGAGGCAGTAGCCGCTGCCAGATGCCGGCCAACAGCTCAAACTTGGTCGGCTCTGCCGCACCTGCATCGCCGGCCCTGACTCTCTGGTGGGTCTGCAGCGTCTTGTTGGTCTGATCGGCAAAGAGGGCCTGCAGTAGCACGTCGAAATCATTGAGGAGTCCAGTCGCCATGTCGCCTCGCCAGCGGCTTCCAACACGATGCCCAAGGTTCGCATCCGTACGGGAATTTCCTGTTCGAAGGCCCAATTTCGCATTCCGCTCGGTGATCTTGGCTACAGCGGGATTTAGCGTCAGCGCCCTGTGCGCGGAAATACGGTGCGCCCGGAGTTGGAGCTGATTCTCTATCTCCACGGCGAGGCGCGTCTTGCCTCCACCGTTTGAGCCGACAAATATCAGGGAAGTGCCTGGCAGCATGGCGAAGGGAATTGAGCTGGTAGGACTTGGGATCGTGAAATTAAAAGGCATTGGTGATCAATCTCTTGATTATTTGACCCACCGTACAAGACGAAAGGACGCCGCGCCAAGTGATCAAGCCCAATGGACGCTTTGTGGCCCTCAGCCTTCATCCCGCCAGACAACTCGCCGTACCATCCTGATTTCTGCAAGCCGCGTAACCCTGATGCCCTGCCTTTCTCGGGCCGATGGATTTTGTGTTTCGGCATCCATGTACTCATTCTTGCCGCACCGCTTGCAACTCATTTTGCCTCCCACCAATTCCGCTTCAATGTCCCCGAAGATTTCCTTCAGATCACTCGGCAGATACCATCGTTTGACGTTGCACAGACCGCACCGGACCAGCACAAGCTGCCCAATCTCGTGGGCATTGCCAAGCTTCCATTCGCCGCCGCGCCTTCGTCTTCCACCAGTGTCAGCCATAGCCCCAAAATAGGAACTCATTCCTCGCTTGGTCAATCCGCTCTTGACATTTATGTTCTCTTTTTGTTCACTAACGATCGAGACATTAGGAGACGCTCACATGGACCACATTGTGACGCTGGACAGCCGACAAGAAGCCGCCCTTCAAGCCGTCGCCGACAAGTTCGTTGCCGTTCACAGGGGCGACGTGATGAAGGCGCTCAAGGAAATGATGGTCCTCAACGGTCGCCTTCAGGACCAGCTTGACGCGCGCTCTATGCCGCGCCGCGCAAGCCGCAAGGAGGGGAACGCAATGGCCCACACGATGCGCGTAGAGGCAGTAGCCCACAGCGGGAACTCGTCTAAAGCGAACTGATCTGGCAGCCAACTCAGGGCGCGGATGGAGAGGCGGGAAATTTTAGAGAACGGCCCCCGCAAACGGGCTATTAATGGATCTAGG
>NZ_RZRK01000443.1:0-5216 GCF_003997835.1 Mesorhizobium sp. M7A.F.Ca.CA.004.12.1.1 | reverse complement strand
GAGCATGCCGATGCAGCCGATATCGGCAGGCTGGCGGCCGGCTGCATCGGCATGCTCGACCCCGGCCTGATCGTGCTTGGCGGCGGTGTCGGCAGAAACCCGCTGATGACAGAAAATGTCGAACGCGTCGCAGCAGAACTTGCGTGGCCGACACGGATCGCCGTCAGTTCGCTTGAAGACGGCGGCACGGCGCTCGGCGCCATGAAGCTAGCCGTCGACTACAGTCTCGGGCTGATGCTGCGCGAAGGCCGCCATCCGGCTGTCGTGCTGCCGCCATTGTCAGAGCTGGAGCGCTAGTAGTGGTCTGATTTGGAAGATACCGCGTGACCAGATCGCTTCTGGAGAACTGTTTGCGACTGCGACTACTACCGTTGCAGAGCGCGTGTCTCGACTCTGGGGGCGAAAAAGTGCCCACGTAATGTTTTGACCTGTTCGTCGGCCAACGTCCCTTGCTGCAGCCCTTGCCCGCGGTCTCCGGGCAGTCGGCCTTAGGTCTTACTAGGTCAGCCCGCCATCCAGCCGCCGTCCACCATCAGGTTGATGCCTGTAACGTAGCTTGCCATGTCGCTGGCGAGAAACAAGGCGGCTCCGGCCACGTCGCTCGGATGTCCAAGCCGCGGCCATGGCGTGCGCCTTCGCGAGTAATCGAGCGCGTCGGGTTCGTTGGCGACACCCGGCTTGCCGGTGACGATCTTGCCTGGCGCAATCGCGTTGCAGACGATCAGGTCGTCGGCGTGGTCGACGGCGATCTGCCGTGTCATCTGCACGATGCCTCCCTTGCTCACAGAATAGGGGAAGTCGCCCGGGCAGGCCACGATACCATGCTGCGAGGAGATGTTGATGATGCGGCCGCGCACATCGGTGACGGGCGCCTGGGTGAGCATCTGCATCACCGCCCGTTTCGAGCAGTAGAAGAAACCGGTCAGGTTGACGCCGATGACGCGCTGCCATTGTTCCGGCGTGGTGTCGATCAGATTGGTGCTGGTGTAAATCGCGGCGTTGTTGACCATCACGTCGAGCCGTCCGAACTGCGTGACCGTCGCATCGACCAGCGCATCGACGGCGCTCCAGTCAGAGATGTCGGTCCGGATGTAAACAGCACCTCCGCCGGCCGAGCGGATCAACTCCACGGTGCTCTTACCGCCTTCGATCGGCTGCTCGACCGTGTCGGCGATGACGACGCTCGCGCCCTCGGCCGCGAATTTCAGCGCGATCGCGCGGCCGATGCCGGAACTGCCTCCGGTGACGATGGCGGTCTTGTCTGCGAGGAGGGGCATGGTCTTCAGCTTTCCCGGGTGACGATGGTTCCAATTTTCGGGCCGATCAGTTTTCCCTCGCGCGCGATTTCGCGACCGCGCAGGAAGACGCTTGTCAGCCGCGCCTGGACGGTCCAGCCATCGAATGGCGTATAGCCCGCTCGCGACACCTGATCGGCATTGGCGATCGTGCTGGACTGGCGCGGATCGAGGATGAGGATATCGGCATCGTAGCCGGTGGCGATCCGTCCCTTGCGCCGGCCAAGCCCGAAGCGCTCGGCCGGATTGCGGGCGCACAGGCGCACCAGATCGGACAATGCGATCAAGCCTTCATCGACCAGTTTCAGCATGGTCTGCAACAGTGTCTGCAGCCCTGGCATGCCACCTGGAATGTCGGCAAAGGCCGCATAGGATGCAGCCTTTTCGATTGGCGCGTGCGGCGCGTGGTCGGTGGCGACGATGTCGATCAGTCCTCCGCTCAGCGCGGCGCGCAGCGCATCCACATCATGCGGCGAGCGCAGGGGTGGCGAGGCCTTGAGATTAGCGCCTTGCATCTCATAATCGCTGGCGGTGAAGAAGAGGTTCTGCGGCGTTGTTTCGACGCTGGCGTCGGCCATGCCGCGCAGCCGGCCCCACGTCTCGACGCCGAGTTCGGAATTGATCTGGCGGACATGAATTCTGGTTTCGGCAGAGGCGGCGGCGATGAGCGCCCGGGCGATGCCGTTGGCTTCGGCGAGTGGCGGCCGGCTGGCCTGAAAGGCGGCGATGGTGCCGGGGCGGTCGCGTAGTGTGCTGCCGGTCAGGATCGATTGATCGCCGGGCGAGATGCCGATCAAAGTGTCGCTGCCGGCGAAAGCCTTCAACGCCTCGGCCACGGCGTCGGACGTCGCGAAGAGGAAGTCATCGGGCACATCGGCGGTGAACAGCTCGAACGAGACCGGCGCCAAGTCCAGCACGCGAGGGATAAGCGACAGGTTGCGGCTGACGACGGTCTGCAAGCCGACATCGACATGTATGCGGGCCTCGGTCATCGCCATCTTGTCGGCAAGCTGTTCGGCTGTGGCTGTCCATGGCTCGTCGGTCGGCATGTCGAGCACCGTCGTCACGCCGCCAAGGGCCGCGGCATGCGTGCCCGAGGAAAAGTCATCCTTGTGTGTCAGTCCAGGCTCGCGCAGGTGCGCGTGCGCGTCGACCAGGCCGGGCAGCAGATAGGCACCGGCCGCATCGATGACTGTCCTGGCCGAGGCCGTCTCGCCAGGCTGGACAAGCGCCGCGATACGGCCATCGGTAATGCCCACATCGCGCCGCTCGAACCCTTCGGCGTTGACGATGGTGGCTCCCCGGATCAGGGTTTCGAACATGCCGTCTTGTTTCCGTTAGCCGCGCCGCTCGAAGCTGGCATGGCTCTCCAGCCAGAACCGGGCAATCTCTTCGCGGCGCATGAAGGCAGCGGCCGGGTTCTGCTTCACATGTTCGATCACCTCGCGCAGCCCGGACGCCCGGTTGGGTTGGCCCATCCAGCGCGCATGGATGCCGATCGTCAGCATGCGGCCGCCGGTCTCGTCGGCTTCACCGAGCATGTAATCGATCGCCGAGCGGCAATCCTCAGCGAAGTCGCGCGGTTTGCTGTAGCCCGGCGCCACCAGATAACGGCTGTCGTTGAGCGTCTTGGAATAGGGCACGACCAGGATTTCCGTGCCCCGATGGTCGAGGAAGTAGGGCAGGTCGTCATTGCAGGGATCGGAGTGATAGAGGAAGCTGCCTTCCTCGACGAGCAGATCGCGCGTGTTGACGCTGGGCAGCGAGCGGCAGTTCCAGCCGAGCGGCCGCCTCCCCAGTAGTGTCTCGTAAAGCCCGACCGCTTCATGCAGCTGGCGCTTTTCCTCGCTGCGCTCCATGGTCGTATAGTCGATCCAGCGTAGGCCGTGGCCGAGCAGATCGTGTCGTCGCGTCTTCATCCATTCGACGAAGGGCGGGTTGCGCTCCAGCGCCACCGCGCAAGCTGAGATGGTGATCGGGATGTCGTAGCGATCAAAAAGCCGTGCCAAGCGCCAGACGCCGGCGCGGCTGCCATATTCGAAATGCGTCTCGGTGCCGAGGTCGCGCACCGGCGGGCTCGAGGTGAGATTGTATTCGCCCCAATTGTCGTTGCGGCCATCTTCGAGCCAGGAATATTCCGAGCCCTCCTCATAGTTGAGCACGAGGTTGATGGCGAGCTTGACGCCGCCGGGCCAGGTCACGAAGGGCGGATTCGGACCATAGCCGACGAGGTCGCGCGGCTGGGGCGGTTGCGAGGCAGCGCTTGGCGTCATGGCAAATTCCTCTCATCTCGTTTCGTTGGCGGTTATCCAGTCCATGTAGGCGTGGAAGGCTTCCTTGCCCGGACGCGGCCGCCATGTAGTGTCGCGCAGGATGCGGGCGATGTCATACGCGCCCCACATGCCGCCCTTCAGTCTCACATCCTGGACGATATTGGCGTCTTCTCCTGGTGTCACTTCGGCCTTCAGGCCCGGCACGCGTTCCCTTGCCCAGCCGACGATCTCGCCGATGGTCTGGCTAGACCCGGAGCCGATGTTGTAGTGACGGTAATTGAGGCGCGGTGCATCGATCAGCGCGAGGATCGCGGCGGCAACGTCGGTCGAGACGATATAGTCGCCGACCGGCTCCAGGCTGTTCGGCCTGATCGTCTCGCCGGCTAAAGCCATATGTGCGACGCGGTTGGGAACATGGCGAAAGTTGCGGCTCTCGGTCGCGCGGTCCATCGGGCCGTAGACCGAAGCAAGTCGCACCGAGACCGCCGACAGGTCGAACAGGTCGGCATAGCGGTTGGTCACCATCTCGGAGGCGAATTTCGAGATGCCGTAGAGCGTCAACGGCGCGACATAGCCGTCTTCCGGCAGCGGCTCGCTGCTCCAGTCGGGGCCATTGTGACGGTAGACGGAGCCGGAACTGACATAGACGAAGCGCTTGAGGTCCGGTCTCTCTCGCGCCCAGTCCAGCATCCGCACGGTGCCCATTAGATTGACGTCGACGATGCGGGCCGGGTCTTCGGCCTCGGGCTGCCGTTTTGCCTCCGAGGCGCTGCCGCGCGAGATCGGCGTGATTGTCGCGCCATGCACGATCGCCGTGATGCCTTGCTCGTCTAGCGCCGCGGACCAGGCTTTCGGGTCGAGGACGTCGGCGGCGACCACTGTGAGCCGGTCGCGCACCGGGGCGAAATGCTTTTCGGCCGCCGCGTCCAGGCCGGACCGGTCGAGGATCACGGCCCGGGCTTGCGGATCGCGGTCGAGCCATGCGCGCGCGACCACGCTCATGACAAAGCCGGTGCCTCCGGTGACAAGCAGCGTCATGTGAACTCCTTCTAAGTTGAACGAACAGGATCAGCGCGTTGCATAGCCGCCGTCCACGAGCATGTCGGATCCGGTGACGAAGGATGCGTCCGATGACAAAAGGAAAGCGGCCGCCGCGGCGATCTCATCCGGCTCTGCGATGCGGCCGAGCAGATGGGCGGGGCCAAGACCCGCATTGGCGGCCTCGAAGTCCGGAAATCTGCGCAGCAGGCGCGCTGTCGCCACCGCGCCCGGCGACAGGCTGTTGACGCGCACATTGTCCGGCGCATGGTCGACCGCCATCGCCTTGGCGAGATGGATCAGCCCCGCCTTGGCAGCGCAATAGGCGACGGCATTGGCGGTGGCGACGCGTCCGAACTGCGAGCCGATGAACACCACCGAGCCGCCGCCACCCACCGCGATCAACGGCACCGCGAACTTGCTCATCAGGAACGCACCGGTCAGGCTGACGTCGAGTTCGCGGCGCCAGGACTGTTCGTCGAGATCGACGACGGTGGCATTGGTCGATGGCGCGGCGGCGTTGTGCACCAGTCCGTCCAGCCGGCCGAAGCGCTGCCTTGCGATGTCGACGGCGCTGCGAGCCTGCTCCGCATCGGTCACATCGCAGCCG
>NZ_RZRK01000442.1:0-5234 GCF_003997835.1 Mesorhizobium sp. M7A.F.Ca.CA.004.12.1.1 | reverse complement strand
ATGTATGAATATGCGCTGACACCGAAATCGGCACTGCAGGCAGCCGACGACGCCATGCGTGCCAAGCTGCATCTGCGCGAGCTGTGCGCCGAGCGTGGCCTGGTCGCCACCTTCATGACGCGCTTCCAGCCGCCGGGCAAGGAAAGCGCCTGCGGCGCGCATCACCATGTCAGCCTGTGGCGCGACGGCAAGCCGGCCTTCGCCGCCGGCCCGAACCGGCTGACGCCGGTTGCGGAAAAGTTCCTTGCCGGCGTGCTCCACCGGATGCAGGAAACACATCTGTTGTTTCGGCCGACGGTCAATTCCTACCGCCGCTTCGATCGTGGCGCCTGGTCGCCGGAGGACGTCGCGTGGGGTTTCGAGAACCGCACAGCACCCGTCCGCGCCATCACCACGCCGAATGACGGCGCCTGCCGGCTGGAGCATCGCGCGCCGGGCGCCGACATCAATCCCTATCTGTCGATCGCCGCGATCCTGGCGGCTGGCTGCGAGGGCATCGAGAAAGATCTGCCGCTCGAAGCGCCGGTGACGTCGAACCTGGCCAATCTCGACAAGCCGAAACTGCCGCGTACGCTCAATTCTTCGATCGAGGCCTTCGCCGCATCGGATTTCTGCGCGGATGCGTTTGGTGAGGCCTTTCGCGACAATTATGCCGAGAGCCGGCGAGCCGAGCAGGCGGCATTCGACGCCTGGCAGGCGTCGCACATCACCGACTTCGAGTGGCAGCGCTATTTCGTCAGCTGATCATGCCAGGGCGTTCCAGCGTAAATCTACACGCTTTGCGACACCGGAGAAATCAAGGCGTTATCGGAGATACGCTCCAGGCGTACGAAGGCCGTCAGCGGCAGGTGGTCGGAGGCAACGCGCGAAAGCGGCGTGTCATGCGCGTTAATGGCGGCAATCATGCCGTGCCTGTTGGCCATGATCCGGTCGAGCGCCAGCAGCGGCAGGTTCGACGGGAAGGTGGGGACCGCCGGCGGCTGCGGGCCGAACGTTGCATGCAGCGTGTTGAGAGCGGAGCGGTTGCCAAGCCGCCATTCGTTGAGGTCGCCGAGCAGCAAGGTCGGTCTTTCGTCCGGGCTGTTCATCAGGTCGAGCACGACGCGCGCCTGCTGGGAGCGCGAGCGGCGCAGCAGGCCGAGATGGGCGGCGATGATGCGCAGCGTCTGGCTTCCATCGAGGTCGATCTCCGCCACCACCGCGCCGCGCGGCTCCAGTCCCGGAAGCTTGATCTGGTGCACGTCGCGAACGACGCCCTTCTTGAACAGCAAGACGTTGCCATGCCAGCCATGGCCCTTGCCTGTGGCCGAAATCGGCACCGGAACCAGGCCGGTTTCCCGTTCGAGCCGGGGCAGGTCGAGAAGCCCATTACGGTCGCCGAAGCGATTGTCGGCTTCCTGCAGCGCGATGAGATCCGGATCGATTTCGCGGATGACGCGGATGGTCCGTTCCGGGTCGAATTTCCTGTCGACGCCGATGCATTTGTGGACATTGTAGGAGGCAACCAGCGTGCCGGTGGTGGCTGTCGTCTTGAGTGCGGCGGCATTCGCTTTCTGCATCCGGCGGTCACGAAGGGACAGAAGCATGCTTGCCGGGAGGCTGCGTCCAATTCTGTGCATCTCTGTGCTGCTCGTCCTCGCTGGCATCAATTCAGAAGCCGGATACAGTGAAAATAGGCAATTTCCGCGTATGTTCCATGACGGACGAGTTCCTCAAGCGCACCTCCGCCTTAGAGATAGGGTGAACCGAGCCACAATACCCGGTCGAACAGCCTGATAAGAAACGGCCGGGCTCGCAAAGCTTCCAGCGTCACCGGCACGGCGGAGGCGATCGCCGACCCGATCCGCGCCTCGATCTCGCTGGCAAAGCCGGCATCGAGCACCTCCAGGTCGATCTCGAAATTCAGCCGCAGCGATCGGGCGTCTAGATTGGAAGAGCCGACATAGGCCCACACGCCGTCGATCGAAAGCAGCTTCGAATGGTCGAACGGTCCCTCGGTGCGCCAGACACGGCAATAGTGTTTGAGCACCTGATCGAACTGCGCCATCATCGCGCGGTCGACGAGGAAAAGATTGTTCACCGCCGGCACCACGATGTCGATTTCGACCCCGCGCCTGCCGGCGGTGATCAGCGCGCTGATCAGTTCCCGATCCGGCAGGAAATAGGGCGACATCACGCGTATAGACTTGCGGGCGACCGAGAATGCACCGATCAGCAGCTTGTGGTTGGTCTCGTTGCTGGCATCCGGGCCGGAAGCGACCGCCCGCACCATCATCGGTGCGCCTGGCGACGGCGCCAGCGGGGCGATGCGCCAGGCGTCGCCTTTCAGCGCCTCGTTGGTGGCGAAGCGCCAGTCCTCGGCGGCGACCGAAAAGAGGTCGGCGACGATCGGACCGGTCACCCGGAAATGCGTGTCCCTGGCGCTGTTGGAGCCGGCGAATTCGGCGGAGAAGCCTTTTCGGATGTTCATGCCCCCGGTGAAGGCGGCGATGCCGTCGACCACCAGGATCTTCCGGTGGGTCCTCAGATTGGCGTAGGGCAGGCGCAGGCCCATGACGATGTTGCCGTTGAAGACATCGGCGGGGATGTTGGCCTCGCGCAAATGCCCCAGGATGCTCGGCACCGAGTAGCGGGCGCCGACGGCATCGATCAGCACGCGGACGGTGACGCCGCGGTGGACGGCGCCGGCAAGCGCCTGGACGAAGAGCAGGCCGACGGCGTCATTGTCGAAAATATAGGTCTCGAGCAGGACGCTGCGCTCGGCACCATCGATGGCCGCGCACATGGCGGCATAGGCCTCGTCGCCGGTCTCCAGCACATCGATTGCATTTCCAGGATTGAGCGCGCGCCGCGCCACCCTGTCGCCCAATGTCCGCAAGCCCGTGAATCGTTGCCCGTAGCGCTCGACGATCAGGGCCTCTTCGACAGCGACGTCGCGCTCGTGCTTGGCGGACATCGCGCCATCGGCAAACGGGCGCTGGGCGGTGATCGTGGCGCGGCGAATGCGGTTGATGCCGGCGACGGCATAGATCAGCACGCCGAGGATCGGGGACAGCACCATCACGCCGACCCAGCCGGTGGCGGCGCGGACATCTTCCTTGGTCATGACGGCATGGACGATGCCGACCGTCGCCATCACCACGGAGATGATCGCCAGAATTTGCGGCCAGTGAGTCGCCAGGGTCGCCAACATGCCGAGACTATCCAGCGAGCGGTTGCAGAAGGCAATGCAGCCGCTCGTGCCGTGCATTCGGTGGATGGTGGCATGCGGCCCTGGCTGAAGAGTTCGACCGGCCGCAGAGATCGATGGGTTGAAGCACCCCGATAGATCCTGTCAGAAGGACAAACCTGACCCAGGGGAAGCATAAAGCCTGGCATCGTCCTGTTCTTCCCAGGCCCACCGAAGCCTCTTATGCTTTGGTACCACCTCTATTGTATATCAGGAGGAATGAATTTAGTTATATAAACACTTTGATTGATGGCGAGGGGGGCGCTGAATGATGAAATTCAACTTCGATGGACCTCCCGGCGATGACGCAGTTGCCGACACGTCGGCAGAATGCCAACGCCAATTGCTGCCTCTCGTCCGTGAGATCGTTCAGGCAGCGGTCGCTGCCGGGTGGAGCGAGGAGGACGTTCTTCTGGGGTTTGTGGAACTTACATGGGATTTGTACGAGAATCGTCGCGACGATCTGCAATGACCGGCAGCCGATCGGGTAGCTCTACATTGCCTTGAAGGGCTGCTGAATTGGTCGAATTACCCAGACCTGAAGCAGGGCTCCGAACTCAGGCCAACCAGAGGCCTCGCGGCAGCGGGCTCGGTGTTGGCACTTTTGCGCTGGCAGCTTTCACGATAGGAATTTTTTCTTGACTCGGTGACCTCAGCTAAGGTATAAATTTGTGCATGGTGCTGATTTGCGCCAGTGACCCGCCGAACAGGCGGGTTTTTCGTTTGATGCTCCGTCAGCCTATGCGCCGGCGAAGGTTCCGAAATGGTCCAGTCCTTGCCTTGTTGACTGGTCCGTCTTCTTATCCCGAACAAAATTTTTTCTTTGCGTACGGATGTTATTCACACTCCGCGCCATGTGCGTTACGTTGGATCCGGGTCGGGCTAAGGGGGATTTCAGGCGGCGGACAAGCGGCTGAGGCCAGGCAATGAAAAATACGGACGATGCTCGGGAAAGCGGCGTTTCCCGGGGCGTCAATCGAGAACGGACAGCTCGATTTGTCCTGGACATAATTCCTGAAAGCGCCGGGCCCAGGAGGGCCACCGCGCGGGGGAGTGTCATACCCTCCGTCCGCGATCCCGTCTCGCAGACATTCATCGTTCGCCGTCCGGCCGGAACGATCCGATGAATGGCGATGCCGGCCGGCTTCGATCAATCACGAATTGTTTTTCGGGGGAACGAGGAGGAAGGCCTCCGGTTGAACCTCATCTGGGACGTGTCAGGAGGCCGAAAAATGCCGGGTGATGATGGTTTCCCCGGACCGGCTTCCGGAACCAATCTGCGACGGCCGACGCTCAACGCGAAAGGCGGGCTTTCGGTCCGCAGCACACGCCGCGTGCAGGAATTTCTGGACAAGAACTTTACCCGCAAGCTGGCGCTTGCCGAAATGGCCGCTGTTTGCGAGCTTTCGCCGTACCACTTCATGCGGGCTTTCTCGAGGACGTTCGGGGTGCCGCCGCACCAGTATGTCCTCGAGCTGCGGCTGGATTTGGCTGAAAGACTGCTTGCCGACAGCCGCATGACGATCGCCGACATCGCGCATTCCTGCGGATTTTCAAGCCAGAGCCATTTTACCACCGTGATGAAGAAATACCGCCAGGTGACGCCGCTGCAGCTGCGGGTGGGCAAGCTTAACGCCAAGGTTAGATGAGGTGGCGCTTAGGTCGTTGCTTTATTTCTTGGTTTTAAAGCATTGGCTAAGGTAACAAGCCGTTAACCTCTGCAGGTTTGCTCCGATCTTTTCTCACAAGGCAGCAATTTCGTGAAATACCGCGGGCAGGAATCATGTCTTCCTGCGGTGGAACGGAATTGTCAGACATTTCGTGCCGGCCAGCGGAGAGGGAACCATGACCGACAACCAGATTTCGAACGGCTCGCTTCTTGTTCAGCGTCGCGCGGCGCATTTCGCCGGGCACTGGATCGCGGGGGCCGATGTCAGTTCCCGCTCGGTTCGCCGCCGCCTGATGGCTGTGCTACGGATGGCGCATCGTGCGCTCGGCATGGGGC
>NZ_RZRK01000441.1:0-5239 GCF_003997835.1 Mesorhizobium sp. M7A.F.Ca.CA.004.12.1.1 | reverse complement strand
GCCGGAACCGTCGCACGCCGGGCACGTTGCTCCCGACAGCGCGCGTTTTGTCGCGCGAACGGAGGAAGCGATGGGCATCGAACAAGCACCGACCGCAAAGGGCAAGCAGGCGGCCGCGGGACTGAAACGGGCGGCGGCGAGGGACGAGCGCAAGACCGAGGCGGAAACCGGCCGTCCGCTTAAAAAGGGCGCGGCGCGTTTCGAGGAACGGTCGAAGAGCTCTGACGGCAAGAGCGCCGGCGCCAAACAGGAAGATTAGGCGTCTGACGTGATTGGCTGCAGGCCAAGGCCGCTGTTGGACGTGGTTTACGTCCTTTCTTGCGGCAGTGTCTATCGCCCTCCGCTATGGCTGCGGGCGTTCGAGCCTTTTGAAAGGTCCAGTGGACCTTTCAATTTGCCTGCGGCAAACCGTTCCCTCACTCCCTGACATCCTGCACCCAGCTGCGCGGGTGGCCGTCGACGCGGAACTGGAAGATGAAATAGGGCGGGATGCAGGTGCCTTTGCCGGCTTTTGCCTGCACCAGATCGTCATAGCCTGCGGTGCAGATATAGTCCTCGCGGCAGGGATGCGCCTTGTCGCAGGCGCGCAGGCCGGCGGTCTTGGTGAATTCCTTCGTGCAGAATTTGTGGTCCTTGCCCGACGCGATGCAGTCGTTGAAGCCGGTCTTGGCCAGACGTCCGCACGTCGCCTCGTCGGGAAGCTTGTCGCAGCTCGCCTTGCGCAGCATGCCACCGGGAAAGCCGCCGGTCTTCTGCTGCGGATTGTCGTAGCGCTGGCGCGCCGCGCCATAGCCGGCGAGCTTGACCGGCGGCTTCTTGTCCCGCGCCGGGTCGATAGCGCAGGCCTTGGCGGTGGTCGGCGAGATGCGGCAATATTGGTCGCTGCCCCAGCTCGACATCCTGATCTCGCCGAACTCGACGGGATCACCGACCGCGGTGCCCGCGTCACTGACGCAGGTGCCGAAGCCCGGATGGATGGCGCTTTCGTGGACACCTGCGCAGCGCAGGCCCGCACCGCAGTTCCAGTCCTTGAAACTTGCATCCTCGCCGCGATAGCAGATCGAGCCCCAGCCATTGTAGAGGTCGGTGCCTTTCAGCGCCTCGGCATATCTGGCGTCCGGACGGGCGGCGAAGCCGCGCGTAAAGTCCGGGTGACTGCCGGCGGCGAACTGCTCGACGATGGCGCGGCGGCGCGGCAGGTCGGCGAAGAACACAGCCGAGCCCGGCACGAAGACGGCGTTGCGGCGCGGCTCGCTGGCCGGATCGGCGCCGGTGTAATGAAAGCCGGCAATGCCGCGCGTCTGATGGCAACCGGTGCAACTCATCTCGTTGAGCCGCAATTTGAAGCCGGCCGCCGACTTGATGGTGGCGAGCGTATTGCCCCTGGCGACGTAGTCCTTCAGCGCCTTGTCGATGTCGGCGTCGTCGACCAGCCCGTAGACGATGTTGTTCTGCGACCGGCTGAGGCCGCCGGGTGCGACGGAGACGGCGCTCCTGGCCAGGAATTTTTCATCGATGACCAGCCGGCCGTGATCCAGATCGTAGACGTTGCGGTCGGTGAGCAGCCATCTGGCAAAGGACGGCTTGTCGGCCAGCACGGTGGCGCGGTCGATCTGGTTTTCCATCTTCGCTTCATAGAAGCTGGACGTCGCCGGATCCCATTTGAAGATCTTCAGGAGGTATTCGGCATGACCGCCGAAATCGCGCCGCGTCGAGGCAGACAGGCGCAGCACCTGCATGTTGAGTTCGAGTCGCATGATCTGCGACGAATTGAGCATGGCGCCCGACAGCGGCCCCTCGTCGGAGCGCAGCCAGGCGGCAAGCTGGTCGGGCGGCAGGTCCTTTTTTCCGGCTGCCAGCCAGCGCTGGGCAATATCGGCGCAGGACACATCGGTGGCGCCTGGCAGGTCCTTGGAGGCGCGCGCTTGTGCCTGCCTGGGTTTGGCGTTGAACACCAGGCTCATGGTCAACGGCAGCCGCGAGGAAATGCGCTGGCCCGCCTTTCCCTTCACCGGCTTTTCAGCGATCGAATAGTGGAAGCGGTAGATCAGCCGGATCTCGCCGCATTCGGTGTGGCCGAGATAGCCGCGGTCCATGCGGTTGACAACGCCGGTGAGGTCCAGCGTCGAGCCGTCGTCGTCGATGTATTTCGGATTGAATTTCTGGCTGGTGTCCTTCGATCTGGCCATGTCGGCGACATAGGGGTCCGGACTGGTCTTCGGCTCGTCGGCGATCTGCTGCTTGACTGTGTCGCGCACCGTCGCCAAAGCCGGTACCGAGAACAGACCGCGATTGTCGACCTCGCGGGTCAGGCCGAGCGCTGGCCCCAGCAGGCGGCTGATCGACAGTCCGCCGCGTTCCAATGCCTGCAAAGTGGCGGGGTCGGTGACGGCAACGCTGGAATCGAGCGTCACCGCGCCGGCTACCGGCGTGCCGAGGCAAAACAACGCCGCAATCAGCGACAGGAACGAACCGATCGTCTTCAAGCCCAATACATCCCCCATCCACGAGCAATGCTACAGGCCTTGCGCACTCTCGGCCAGAGCGGTGAGGCCGTCATGCCAGAACCGCCGCGGTCTGGAAAAATGCTGTGACTTGGAGCAACCATTGAGATAGTTGTTTGTTGGGTTGAGCCCCGCAACAACGGGGAAGTTTGCAGCGCGAGGAGTTGCCATGCTCTGGAGAGGCCGTCGTCAGAGTGACAATATCGAGGACGACCGCAGCGGCGGTGGCGGGCTCGGCGGCGGCGGTGGCCAGTTCCGCATTCCGATCGGCGGCCGCACCGGTGGCGGCGGCAGCATCTTCCTCGTCATCCTGGTGGTGCTGGCCGGATGGTATTTCGGCTTCGATCCGTCGACGATCCTGGGTGGCGGCGGCGGACTGGCGCCGGGCGGCGGCGGCCAGATTCCCGAGGACAGCGGCTCTGCTACGCCCGCCAATGATGAGATGAAGCAGTTCGTGGCGACCGTGCTGGCCGAGACCGAGGACACGTGGACCGGGATCTTCAAATCGCAGGGGCTGACATATGAGGACCCGAAGCTGGTGCTGTTCAGCGGCCAAATCCGTTCGGCCTGCGGCTCGGCATCGTCGGCCGCCGGGCCGTTCTATTGTCCGGGCGACCACAAGGTCTATCTCGATACAACCTTCTTCCAGCAACTCGACCAACAGTTCGGCGCCTCTGGCGACTTCGCCCAAGCCTATGTGATCGCGCACGAGGTAGGCCACCACGTGCAGAACTTGACGGGCATTATGTCCAAGTTCAACCAGATGCGGCAAGGCATGGACCAGGCGGAGGCCAACCAGATGTCGGTGCGCATCGAGCTGCAAGCCGACTGCTTCGCCGGCGTGTGGGCGCATTTCACCGGGCAGAAGGGCATCTTGGAGCAGGGCGATTTCGAAGAGGCGCTCAATGCTGCCCAAAAGATCGGCGACGACACGCTGCAGAAGAAGACGCAGGGCTATGTCGTACCGGAAAGCTTCAACCACGGCACCTCGCAGCAGCGGCAGACCTGGCTGGCGCGTGGTTACAAGAGCGGCAAGCTGTCGGATTGCAACACGCTGAGTGGGCCGATCTGACCAGACCGTTTTCAAGCTTCACCTGCCGGCGATGTTGTCGTCAGGGGGTGTCAGGATGACCAGATTCGGCCTGTTCCCGCATTGTTCCTTGCCGCGAGCTCGCCTATAAGCTGCGTCCGCCTGCGCCTGAGGGCGAGCAGAGGAGCTTGACCCAGCATGATCGACCCCAAAACCGCCAGACGGGGCCTTGCGCTCGTCTTCACCACGCTGCTGCTCGACATTATCGGCTTCGGCATGATCATGCCGGTGCTGCCGGCCTATCTCAGGGAATTGACCGGGGTCAGCATCAGTGGCGCGGCGATCGAAGGCGGCTGGCTGTTGTTCGTCTATGCGGCGATGCAGTTCGTCTTCGCGCCGATCATGGGTGGCTTGAGCGACCGGTTCGGGCGGCGGCCGATCCTGCTCGCATCGGTGCTGACCTTCTCCATCGACAATCTGATCTGCGCGGTCGCCTGGTCCTACCCGATGCTGTTCATCGGGCGTGTGCTGGCCGGCATTTCAGGCGCCAGCTATTCGACGACTTCAGCCTTCATCGCGGATATCTCGAACGATGAGAACCGGGCAAAGAATTTCGGCCTGCTCGGTATCGCGTTTGGCGTCGGCTTCGTCATCGGGCCGGTTCTGGGCGGGCTGCTCGGCACGTTCGGGCCGCGCGTGCCATTCTATTTCGCCGCCGGGCTCGCCTTCGTGAATTTCCTCATTGCGTTGTTTTTCCTCCCGGAAACGCTCGATGACAAGCATCGCCGCCGCTTCGAGTGGAAACGCGCCAACCCGGTCGGCACGCTGCTGCAGATGCGCCAATATCAAGGCATCGGCTGGATCGGGCTTGTCTTCTTCCTGATGACGCTCGGACACATGATGTATCCGGCGGTCTGGTCGTTCGTCTCCAGCTACCGCTATGGCTGGAGCGAGCAGCAGATCGGCTTCTCGCTCGGCGCCTTCGGCCTGTGCGGTGCGATCGTCATGGCGACGGTGCTGCCGCGCGTGATCCCGAGGCTTGGCGAGTGGAAGACGGCGGTCATCGGCCTGACATTCACGGCAGCCAGCGCCTTCGGCTACGCCTTCGCGTCGCAAGGCTGGATGATCTATGCGGTGATCGTCGTCGGCTGTCTGGAAGCGCTGGCCGATCCGCCGCTGAGGAGCCTCGCCGCCGCCAAGGTGCCGCCCTCGGCACAAGGCGAGTTGCAGGGCGCGATGACCTCGATCTTCTCGATCACCTCGATCATCACGCCGCTGCTCTATACGGCGATCTTTTCCTGGTTCACCGGGCCAAGCGCGCCGGTGACCTTCGGCGGTGCGCCCTATCTGGTCGGCGCATGTTTTCTGACGCTGGCGGTCATCGTCTTCGTCACCAAGGTGGCGAGGCCCGCGGCGCGCGCAAATGTCTCCGCCGGCGTCGCCGAAGATGGAGCGCAGGTGTGAGCCACAGCCGCATTGCGCTCACCTGGGAGGGCCATCCCAGAAGCCAGCGAGGGCCGGGCGGTGGCTTGGACATTCCGATGCGTTCGCTGTGAAGCGCCAATCGTCCTGACGCTTGCGCCGCCCCTTGTATCTGCACGAGATGATTATGTGCGATGGAAGCGATTGAGCCTCGGGCCGGATGGCCATCCGGCCCGAGGCTTGGCGAAGTCGCCCGCTGCCCCTCCGGCTACAACCGTCAATG